>DUOU01000214.1 GCA_012838685.1 Bacteroidota bacterium
GAAATATAAAGCGTTGGCTAAAACAGAGGTTGACCTCGCAAAATACTGGAACGACGATACATTCAAGTCAATAGTTCAGTAACGGGTTTATTACCTTATATTGAAAAGAGGCTGTCTCGAAAGGGGCGGCCTCTTTTTTATATTGCGCCTTTAAGATTATCTTTTTACACAAGTTTTTCTTTTCAACAAATACTAGCCGTCTCGAGTCTGACGATACTGTCGTCTCGAAGGTCTCTCACCGGCTAGTATTTGTATCAGGCTTTTCTTTTCCAATTCCGCACCGTTTCGAGTCTGACGATTCTCGCGCCTCGAAGGCCTCTCGCCGGTGCGGAATTTGTATTAGGTTTGTATCTTTTAAGAATAGAATGTTTCTTGAAAAAACCGGCTTTAGTACAGTTTGTTGTAGAGATCCCACAGTACTATGCCGACGGTGACCGAGATGTTGAAGGAGTGCTTTGTGCCGAATTGGGGTATCTCTATAACATAATCGCTTTTGTCAACTACCTCTTGTGCCACGCCATTGATTTCGTGACCAAATACCAAACCGTATTTCTTGCCGGTTTTCGGATGAAAATCCCGCAGGGAAACAGACTCTTCGGCCTGCTCTATGGAGATTATCCCGTAACCGTCTTTTTTCAACTTGTCGATTGCCTCAAGGGTTGTTCCGAAATATTTCCAGATAACCGATTCCGTCGCTCCCAGCGCTGTCTTATGTATCTCCCTGTGCGGCGGTGTTCCGGTTATGCCGCAGAGATAGATGGCTTCGACTAAAAATGCGTCGGCTGACCTGAACACTGAACCTACATTGTGAAAGCTCCTTATGTTGTCGAGAACAATCGTGAAGGGCGATTTTTCCGAAACACGGAACTCTTCAACGCTCTTCCTGTCCAGTTCATCGTTGCTGAGTTTACGCATGGTATGTTGTTCCTTTTCGCTTTTATCTTGTGGACTATAACCGCTGTTTTTGATGTTCTACTTGAATAGCGCCTTTATTTTTCCCATCGCTTCGATAACATCTGTCCTGTCGGCGAACGCGGAAAACCTGAAGTATCCTTCGCCACTGGGACCGAAACCGGAACCCGGGGTGCCGACAACTCCCGCCTCTTTCAAGAGTTTGTCAAAGAAGTCCCATGACTTCATATTGTTTTTTGTCTTTGCCCACACATAGGGGGCGTTCTCACCGCCAAATGCCTTGAAGCCGGCCGCGGCCAGCTCTCTCTTCATGATGGCGGCGTTCTCCATATAATATGCAATAATCTCTTTTGTCTCTCTTTTGCCCTGTTCGCTGTAAACAGCCTCTGCCGCTCTCTGGACGGGATAGGATACCCCGTTGAACTTGGTGCTATGGCGGCGTGCCCATAACGGTTTAACCGGGTGGCTTTTTCCCTGGGTGTCGTATGCCACCAACGTTGACGGAATTACGGTATAAGCGCACCTGACACCTGTGAATCCCGCTGTCTTAGAGAAACTTCTGAATTCTATCGCTACCTTTTCGGCCCCTTCGATCTCATAAATTGAGCGTGGGATGGAGGGATCGGAGATAAACGCTTCATAGGCCGCATCAAAAAGTATTATCGCTCTGTTGTCGGTCGCATATTTTACCCACCTGGCAAGTTCCTTTTTGGTGGCAACGGTGCCCATCGGATTGTTGGGGTAACATAGGAATATAAGGTCTACCTTCTCTTTGGGCAGATCGGGAACAAAATTGTTGTTTTCAGTGCAGGGCATATAGACAATCCCCGAAAAATAACCGTTAGGGCCACATTCGCCCGTCTTGCCGGCCATCACCGTGGTGTCGGCGTAAACCGGATAAATGGGATCGCAGATGGCCACAACATTTTCGTTTCCAAAAATCTCCTGGATGTTGCCGGTGTCACATTTGGATCCGTCAGATACGAAAATATCGTCGGCCGGAATATTTATACCCCTATTTTGATACTCGTTAACGGCAATGGCTTCCCTAAGGAAAGCATAACCCTGTTCCGGCCCATATCCCCTGAAACTCTCCTTCCTGCCCATCTCATCCACGGCATCGCGGAAAGCTTTTACGACGGAAGGTGACAGCGGCAGGGTCACATCGCCTATTCCCATGCGGATAATTTTCTTCTCCGGATTCTTTTCCGCAAACTCTCTTACTCTTTTTCCTATCTCCGGGAAGAGATATCCCGCCTTCAGCTTGAAATAATTCTCGTTGATCAGTGCCATTGCTATTAAGAATTTTGAAATTTGGCGCAAAGTTAATAAATGGATTTACTATTGATAGCTTGTAGTGGCCTATTTTGAGGGCGACAAACCGTTTAGCGCCAAAAAACCGATCTGTTTTGAATATCTTGATAAAAACTTTTTTTCATGTTCAGTAAAAAACCGTTATTTTGTGTTATGCGTTGGTGATGAAAGAACTTTATGCCGATATCATTCTTCCGCTCTCCGTGAAGGGGAGGTTTACTTACGCTGTTTCACCGGAGTTGGCCGATGCTATCGCAGTGGGCAGCGTTGTTCTTGTTCCGTTCGCTACCAATAAGGTATATGCGGGGACTGTAACCGATATACACGATAAAAAACCGGATTTCAAGAATATTAAATCTATACTTGGCTTGGCCCAAAGGGTGCCCCGACTGAATCATCAACAGCTCAGGTTGTGGGAGTGGATCTCAAAGTATTACATCTGTTCCGAGGGGGAGGTGATGAAAGCGGCGTTGCCTCTGGCATTTATGCCCGACAGCGATAAAGAGGGCAACTTTTCGGAAAGATACAGGGCCAAGGAGGAGTTTTATGTAAGGTTGCGGGAGGGTTTTGACGAGAAGTCGCTGGAGATGGCGATCGATTCCCTCAAAAGGGCCCCAAAACAGACCAGGTTGCTTATGGACTACCTCTCTTTGGGGAGATATGACGAGAAAAATGGCGCGGCACCGGTGAAAAGATCGGAACTTCTTAGCGTTTCAGATATCGGTATCTCCGTACTCAATGGACTGATCAAAAAAAATATCCTTGAATGTTATTCAGAGGAGGTAAGCAGGCTTAAACCCATAGCCCCGGCGGTTACTAAAGAACCTCTCTCTTTAAGTAGGGCCCAACAGAAAGCTCTCAACGATATTAAAAGCGCGTTTAGGGAAAAGGAGGTGGTATTGTTGCACGGGGTGACTTCAAGCGGAAAAACCGAGATTTATATACACTTGATCCTGGAGGAGCTGGCCAAAGGGAAACAGGTTCTTTATATGTTGCCGGAGATAGCTCTCACAA
>DUOU01000215.1 GCA_012838685.1 Bacteroidota bacterium
ATAAAATCTTGGAACTTAACGAAAAGGAGATGTGGGTAAGAGTCGAGCCCGGGGTAGTGCTCGACGAACTGAACCTCTTCCTGAAACAATATGGGCTGTTTTTCGGTCCGGAGACCTCAACATCCAACAGATGTAACCTGGGAGGTATGGTAGGCAATAACGCTTGTGGCTCCCATTCCATTGTTTACGGCTCCACAAGAGACCACCTGTTGGAACTAAAAACAATTTTAAGTGATGGGTCCACGGCCCACTTCCATGAACTCTCCCGTGAAGAGTTCGCGGAAAAATGTTGCTTGCAGAATCTTGAGGGAGATATTTACAGAAATATAAGGGATGTTTTTAAAGATCCTTTGAATAGACTCAAGATTACCGAGGAGTATCCCGATCCAAAAATTAAAAGACGGAATACAGGTTACGCACTGGATATTTTGTTGGATAACGAAATTTTCGGGCAATCAGACAAGAAGTTTAATATGTGTAAGTTACTTGCCGGATCGGAAGGTACATTGGCGATAACCACAGAGATAAAACTCAACCTGATCAAGTTGCCTCCCCCTGAAAAAGCCCTGGTTTGCGTCCACTTAAAAAAGCGACATGACGCTTTTAAGGCAAATCTGGTAATACTAAAGCATTCCCCTTCCGCTGTGGAGATGATGGATGACAAGATACTCGCGCTGGCAAGGGAGAGCAACATCCAAATAAAAAACTGTTTTTTTCCTGATGGCGACCCTGGCGGTCTCCTTTTTGTCGAATTTATCGGCAACACGAAGAGAGAGATAGAGGAAAGGGCCCGGACAATGATCGAAGAGCTGATCAATTCCGGCTTTGGATATTCGTTTCCAATAGTCTGGGGAAAAGAAACCGCTAAAGTCTGGAACCTTAGAAAAGCCGGTCTTGGCGTCCTTTTCAACATGAAAGGAGACGCCAAACCGGTGGCGTTAATTGAAGACACCGCAGTTTGTGTTGAAGATTTGCCGGAATATATGGACGAATTTGAAAAAATTCTCCAAAAATATAACAAAGATGCCGTCTATTATGCCCATATCGGAACAGGAGAACTCCATATAAGGCCAATATTGAACCTGAAGGATATAAATGATTCGGAACTGTTTAGAAAAATTGGAACCGAGACCGCTATTCTGGTAAAAAAATACCGCGGTTCAATGAGCGGGGAGCATGGGGATGGGAGGCTCAGGGGCGAATTTATTCCGATCATTATAGGTAATCATAATTATGAGTTGCTAAGGTCGGTCAAAAAATGTTGGGATCCAAAAGGAATATTGAACCCCAATAAGATAACCGACACCCTGCCCATGGATAAACATCTAAGGTACACTCCGGGCCAGCAAACACCCGAAATAGATACAATATTCGACTTTTCATCCACTCTCGGAATAGTAAGGGCCGCGGAAAAGTGCAATGGGTCGGGCGACTGCCGGAAGAGCTCGATCATTGGAGGAACAATGTGTCCCTCCTTTATGGCCACCGGAGATGAGAAAAACAGCACAAGAGCCAGGGCCAATGTTTTCAGGGAATACATACAATCAGATCCGCAAAATATATGGGACCACAGGGAGATATATGAAATAATGGATCTATGTATATCGTGCAAAGGGTGTAAGTCAGAATGTCCCACCGTTGTGGACATTGCCAAGCTAAAGGCAGAATTCATGCAACATTGGCATGATAACCATGGAGTACCTTTAAGAACAAGGTTGATTGCCCATATAACCCAAATAAACAAAATAGGTTCCCTATTTCCCTCTTTTTTCAATTGGTTCGTCCAAAACAGATTTTTTTCGGGTTTGCTGAAAGCCGGTATAGGTTTCTCAAAAGAGAGGTCTATTCCAACTATTTACAAAACCTCTTTGGAAAAATGGATAGGTAAAAACCTTCCGTACATAAATCCGAAAAAACCAAAAAAAACTATCTGTCTTTTTGTTGATGAATTTTCAAATTATAACGATACTCTTATTGGAATCAAAGCCATAAAACTACTTACTACTCTGGATTATAGGATTATAATAACAGAACATTTGGAGAGTTCCAGAACTTTTATTTCAAAAGGTCTTATAAGAAAAGCAAAAAAAATAGCCACAAAAAATGTTGGTCTATTGTCAGGAATTATTTCCGGCGAAGTTCCATTAATAGGTATCGAACCGTCCGCGATTCTTACTTTTAGGGATGAATATCCCGATCTGGTGGAAGCGAATTTAAGGGAGAAGGCAAAATTTCTGTCAGCCAATTGTTTCCTGATCGATGAATTTCTATCCAGGGAGAACAGCGATGGAAAAATTGACAGTAACCTGTTTTCCAAAGAATCCCGGAATATACTGTTGCATACCCATTGCCAGCAAAAATCTATTTCATCTTCGTCACATACCATAAACATCCTTAATATTCCCGCAAACTACGATGTTCAGGAGATACCTTCCGGTTGTTGCGGGATGGCGGGATCATTCGGTTATGAAAAGGAACATTACGATCTCTCCTTGAAAATCGGGGAAATGGTTTTGTTCCCGGCGGTAAGGGAGGCTGATACTAACACGATTATCGCGGCCACCGGAACAAGTTGCCGACAACAGATCATGGAAGGAACCGGACGAACGGCGTACCATCCAATAGAAATCCTTTACGATGCGTTAATAAAGTAAAGTCTGATGTAATATTTATTGATCAGAGAGAATTATAATAATCTTCAAGAATACCCCCTATCAAAGGCCTGTAGTACAACCAGAAAAACCTTCTGGTATCATTCTTATCCTTGGAATACCTTAATCCGTTGAACAACGACATCTGGTTGAACACTGCCGTAAAAATATTCACATCATAATGGGTAAAATCACCGGTGAAATAATATGTTCTTTCGTTAACAGGATCCTGTATTACAGCAGGGAACGAGGAAGAGATGCCGAACATGTTCAAAAGTGAGTCTCCGACCAGATTAGTCTCTATCTTAAAGGTGGAAATAACCCTGTTGCTTAACGGAGCGACAACTTCAAACCATTGATCAAAAGCGATCTGGTCGCTCACCCCCCACTTATCCATATATACCTGATCCGTATATATAAAAGGCATTGAACTATTGAGTGTATTGTCCTGTTCCAATACAATAATGTTTCTACTGCTCAAAAACACTATACCTTCTTTCTTGAACGTCCAGGGCTGTTTGTACTGCCTGCGATACATTTCAGTCATCCAGATCGGAAAATCAGCCGTAGTTGTATCAAGTGAACTAAAATACTTTCCCATCCAACCGGAATATTCCATACCAAGGCGGTTCTGTATTCTCTGGGCTTCATATTCCACTGTAGGGTATTCAAATGTATTGCTCTCAAGAATAACAAGCTTATTCCTGTTCTTCATCTCCATAATAAGGATGTTGTCATTATTGTTCAGTCCACCGTAAAGTTTTCTTGATCTCCGGGTCTTAACCGTGCCAAACCACCAGTCGTTTGTAAAGACACCGTAAGTGTCGGCCATAAAAAGGACATCGGCTGAATCGGCTAAATTCAGAAGCTCAATCAACCTATATTCATTTTTATCCCACAATCTGGACTTTTCCGGACGAAGCGGCACAAATCCATAATAATCTTTCTTGAAGGAATAACTTCTTTTTGTGTACTTGTTGACAACCCTATCATTCTTTATTGTCCAAAAAAATGATTTGTGCTTCAACATTTCAAAGTTTGGCACAGTCTTATCAACTACAAGGATATCTAACGGCTTTTTAGCCTGGAAAGACCACATTAACAGGTTAACCACCGGCAATATCAGAAGGGCAGCCAGTACAACAACAATAATTAACAGAGTTTTTTTCATAACTTTAACTGATATCTGAAACTATTCAAACATAAGAAAACATCTCATTAAACCAGTAATTCAAATTAACCGTTAAAAGTATTAATAATTTTCGGTTATAAAACAAAAATCGAAGCAATTTAGAAAAAAATATATTAACAGCAAAACCAAAAGTGTTGCAAAAAGAGTTCCACTTGTAATCTTTTAATCTCTGTTATATGCTCATATGTTTGATTTGCTTGTATTTATAATTTTTAGCAATCCCATTATTAATTATTACTTTTACGGAAAACAATTGTTATGTTTTCAAACCAGCCACTTGCCGAAAGATTAAGACCTAAAGGTTTGGACGACTATTGCGGACAGGAACATCTGGTGGGAAATAACGGCGTACTGAGAAAAGTTATTGAAACGGGCGTTATTCCATCGTTTATTTTATGGGGCCCTCCCGGTGTTGGGAAGACCACCTTGGCCAAAATAATCTCAAACACCCTGAAACGTCCTTTTTTTCAGTTAAGTGCCGTGAATTCCGGAGTAAAAGAGGTTAGGGAAACCATTGAAAAGGCAAAAAACCAACAATTCTTTGACCAACCGAACCCGATATTGTTCATCGATGAAATTCACAGATTCAACAAATCCCAACAAGATTCCTTATTGGCGGCCGTTGAACAGGGTGTGATCACTTTAATAGGGGCAACAACAGAGAACCCCTCTTTTGAAGTCATCTCTCCCCTCCTCTCCCGCTGCCAGGTATATTTATTGAATCCCCTTAACGATGAACAGCTTACAAACCTTCTTGAAAAAGCTATCAGAGAAGACCTATATTTGTCGAAACTTAATATTGAAATTATTGAATGTGAGGCTATTATAAGAATCTCGGGAGGTGATGCGAGAAAACTATATAACGCCCTGGAACTTACCGTTGCCTCTGAACACTCCAAGAAAAAAGATCCAATAAGGATCGATGATGAGACAGTTCTTTCGAGTGTCCAAAAAAATTTGGCGCTATACGACAAAAACGGAGAGCAACATTATGATATAATATCGGCCTTTATAAAATCAATCCGCGGAAGCGACCCAAATGCGGCGGTCTACTGGCTTGCCAGGATGGTCGCCGGTGGCGAGGATCCAAAATTCATTGCCAGACGCATGCTTATACTTGCCGCTGAAGATATTGGCATCGCCAACCCCAACGCCTTGTTGCTGGCACAGGCCTGTTTTGATGCGACACATGTAATTGGCTGGCCCGAATCAAGGATCATTCTGTCGGAGACAGCGATATATCTCGCCACCTCCCAAAAAAGCAACTCAAGCTACCTGGCCATTGAAGCGGCGCTGAAACAGGTTGAAGAATCGGGTGACCTGCCGGTACCGTTGCATCTGAGAAACGCTCCCACAAAACTTATGAAAAACATGGGATATGGTTCGGGTTACAAATATGCGCACGACTATGAAAA
>DUOU01000216.1 GCA_012838685.1 Bacteroidota bacterium
AGAGGGATGTCCCGTAGCACAGCCAAGGTTGACGAGTCTGCCTTCGGCAAGTATAAATATCGAGTGGCCGTCCGGAAACCGGTATTTGTCAACCTGAGGTTTGATATTTATCCTTTCAACCCCAACCGTGGCGTTGAGCTGATCCATCTGTATCTCATTATCGAAATGGCCAATATTGCACACTATTGCCTGATCCTTCATTTTCTCCATATGGGTAACTGTTATAATATCCCTGTTGCCGGTAGCTGTTACAATTATATTGGCCTCATCCAACGCGTCTTCAACCGTTTTGACCTCAAATCCCTCCATTGATGCCTGGAGGGCGCATATTGGGTCAATTTCGGTAACAATCACCCTGGCACCGTATGAACGCATAGATTTAGCGCACCCTTTACCCACATCACCATAACCGCAAACCAAAACCACCTTCCCCGCTATCATAACGTCGGTGGCCCTCTTGATGCCATCGGCGAGGGATTCGCGACAGCCATAGAGGTTATCGAACTTAGACTTGGTAACCGAATCGTTTACATTTATCGCCGGCACCAAAAGTTCACCCTTCTCCATCATCTGGTACAATCTATGCACGCCGGTAGTTGTCTCCTCCGAAATCCCTTTCAGATCTTCTACGGCAGTATGCCACTTCCCCGGTTCACTTTTCAAAAGCTCCCTTATTGTGGACAGAATAACCGCCTCCTCATGGTTTGCCGGCTTTTTTTCTACTACAGATATATCATTTTCAGCTTTATAGCCCAAATGTACCAACAAAGTGGCATCACCGCCATCATCAACTATAAGATTGGGCCCTCTCCCCCCGGGGAACGAGAGAGCCTGGGCCGTGCACCACCAATACTCTTCCAGTGTTTCGCCTTTCCACGCGAAGACAGGTATTCCGGCAGCGGCAATGGCGGCAGCCGCATGGTCCTGCGTAGAAAATATATTGCAACTGGCCCAGCGCACATCGGCTCCCAGTTCAACCAGTGTCTCGATAAGAACAGCTGTCTGTATGGTCATATGGAGTGATCCGGTGATCCTGGCGCCTTTTAAGGGCTTACTATCGGCGTACCTCTTCCTGATAGCCATCAAACCGGGCATCTCCTTTTCAGCGATCTCTATCTCCCTCCTGCCAAAGTCGGCAAACGATATATCCTTGATTTTATATTCCATCTCCTTGATTTTAATTGGGGTGTAAATTTACTATAATATTCGCAATTATCATAATACCGGTTTGCCGGTATGAAACGTTGCGCATTTCGAAGCACTTACTTATCAACAAATACGGGCGTCCTGAGATCATAAATTCGGATCAGGGTAGCCGGTTTACCTCGGATGAATATATCGATTATGTAAAAAGCCTTGAGAGTGCCGCATGATTTATCAACAAAAAACCGAGTTATGAGTCTCCCCCAAACCCCCTCTTTTCAACAAAACCAATTATCTTTGATTAAAAAACTTGCATAGTTATTAATTCATAAATTTTATACCAATAGAAAAAAGCCTCTGGATTTGATTTTTTCAATCTATTCAGTCTTAAATTCATTGGCTCTCCAATAGTCCAATCATTCATTTGCAGAGGATTGTTATATTTTTCAATTTTCGTTGTATTGGCTTTTATTAAAGTTGCTAAATACGCTGCCTTAGAGGCGTGTACAATAGCTTTTTCAATATGATAACTTTCAGAAAATACAAATCGGCTGATTCTTTGAATACCCTTTTGTAATTCTTCAAAGTTACCTTTACCATCTGTTCCTCTAGTCACAACGCAAAGGGCTGTTTGATAAATATCTTCAATAACATCTTCTTCCGTTAAGTTGTATAGTTCCCTGTATGAAAGTTCAGTAACCGCAAAAGTTTTAAAAGTTGATTTAATATTCTCAATATCAGAAACATTATCAGCAAGGTTACCTATGTCGTATAGTTGCTTAATAATTTCCATGCTCATACTATCCTCTCCTTTAAAGTATGGAATTCCGGTGGTGTTAGGCGCAAATGCAGTGAGCTTATCTCCGGTAATATCTTCTAAACAAGGAGATTTTACGGTTAAGGGAGCATCCTTTTCCGGAACAAAAGATGATTGAATTTTAATGTTTTCCAATTTTTGATAGTGTACCGCTTCAAAGAGAATATCAAGTAATACATATTCCTCATCCTTACTAGTTTTATGGAGTGACGTATAAAAGAATTTATAATGTGCTTTATCAATCTTTGTATTTGCTGTTCTTTTTTGTTCCTCTTTTCTAATAAAACCTTGTCCTGCCGCAGCCTTATCCAAAATTTCATTCAGATTATCGGGTTTTCCAGTCATTATAATATCTATATCTATCGATAATCTTTTCGTAGAATTTAAATGTAACATTAAAGAAGTACCTCCTTTTAATACGAAGGATAGTTTTTGCATTATCAATCCTTCTAGAAGTAATAAAGCTCTTATAACTTTCTCAACCAAAATTTTATCTGCATTTCGGTTCGCTTTGGATACTTTCTCAATCCACTCTAATGTTATTTTTTCTTTATCGATCATAATCTATAATTTGGCAGCAAGTTGTTATTGCTGCCGTAAATTTGAAACCGAGTTTAAATAATTCATAAAAGTTTCTTTTTTTCTTCTCCTGTCTGCATATCGAATCATACGGTTCTCATTGACAGTGTATTTATCCATAGCTTCCTGAAATATAGTTCTCATTTCAGAACCTTGTTGGGCAGATAGAATTACATCATCACAAAATACATCAACCAACATTTTTTCAATAGTTGTCGTATTTAATCCTTCAATTTTTTGAACAGGTGCCTCAGTGACTAATGGTTTAACAATGAGAGTTTCTTTTTCATCGGGAAGATATTTCTCAATTAAATCTTTTGTTGGGTCAAGAAATACAGAAAATTTAGCCTCTTTTAAAAAGAAGAAAACAGATTGAGTAGCATCTTTTTCAACTTCAATTAAAATATAAAACCTACCTGGTTGATGAACCATAAATTCATTGAAAGTGGAGGTATTCCATAAACATATTTCTAAAAAAGGGAATTCCTTTTTTAGCTTTGAGTTTATTGTTTTGAGTTTGCTGGTTATTTCAGGTATAAATATTTTTCTATTGCCTAAAGAAAATTTGCCTCTACCGATTCTCGTTAAAACGCCCATTTGAACCAAAGCATAAATTCTCCAATTTATCGTTGTAGTTTTTAATTCTGGTTCATTAATTCTATAGAAATTAATAATATCAGCAGTATTTAAAGATCGTACATCTTTAAACTGCTTTGTTAATTCTTCAATATTTAGTTTCTCAGTTGCGATAGCTATTATTTAAAAAAACAAATATAATAATAAAACTATAAAATGGCAGCAAACAAGAAATGCTGCCGAAATATTGATTGGTGCGTTGGCAAAAACAACTCTTTTGTAAGCTTTGGTTTGCTGGGCTGACTTGCAGCGATTTGCAAATGTGTTGTTTTGTGGGCATTGCACGATCCTATCAACGGAATACCAATCCAATCAATCTGCTTTTTGTAATTGTTCAAACTTTTTGAATCGAGTCAATGTATTTCGGTTCAGTAATACACTTGCAGCTAACACGGGATATCCCTTATCGGGATTGGTTGGAACAGTTCCCCGCGGAGCGGAAATCCCGCTGTTAAGGGCTCTTCCTTTTTATTCGTGGTTATCGGCGATCTAAGTTAATCGCTCTTTCTCTTCAAAGTGTTTTCAGCATTTTTTTTATCAATAGCTATCTGAGCCGCCAACTCGTTGGTATCTTTGAACTTAATTAAACCCCGAAGACGCGAGACAAAGGAGACTGATATTTTTTTGCCGTAGATACCGCCATCAAAATCAAAAATATGGGCCTCTATACTTTTATTGCCGGTGATGTTTACGGTGGGATTGTTGCCCAGACTCAGCACGCCATGATAACTTTTCCCCTCCACAACTGTAATAACGGCATAAACACCGTCAGCGGGCAACAGTTTCAACTGTTCGTCAAGTCCGACGTTAGCGGTGGGAAAACCGAGCTTTTGGCCCAGCTTTTTACCGGAAACAACGTTTCCTGAAATAGTATAGTAATAACCCAACAGATGGTTAGCTTTCTCTATCTCCCCTTTTACGATCATATCCCTTATGGCCGAAGAACTTATAGGCTTTCCTCCATCAAGTACGCTATCAACACGTTCCACTTCAATGCCCAGCCTCGCGGCGTATGACTCAATAGGCTCGTCATTGGTCCCGCTATGTCCAAACCGGTGATCATAACCAACGATCAGACAGCGGACTCCAATTTTATCCTTCAAAACATTCTTTATAAAATCTGATGACCCTATCTTGCTGAACTCCGGTGTAAATTCGACAATAATGAGATGATCGATACCTTGTTCCCTTATCAGCGATTTTTTTTCTTCTTCGGTTGTGGTCAATAAAAACAGGTTGCTGTTATCTGGATCCAAAACAGTTCTGGGATGGATGTCAAAAGTGAGAATAACCGACTCCCCTCCTATTTTTCCGGCACAAGCCTTAACCCTGTCCATCAACTTTTGATGTCCCTTGTGCAGTCCGTCAAATACACCCAGGGCTATAACTGGTTTCTCTATTTTCAACCCTTCATATCCTTTGTGAACAATCATTTAAACAACCTGTTTTTAATTAAATCGTTAAATAATCCAAGATATTGTCCGGTAATTAGTTTTCATCCAGCGGGGCATTGGTAACAACCAGATTCCTGTCGCCGTACCCATCGTCAACTCTGGATACCGCGGGCCAGAATTTGTTGGTGGCCGCCCATTTCCCGGGAAAGGCCG
>DUOU01000217.1 GCA_012838685.1 Bacteroidota bacterium
CACCATCGCCATAACCTGGTTATAAGGTTGATCAGGGTCGGCGAAGAAGGGGATCTTTTGTCCCGACACGAGAGTGTTGTTCAGGTCGATGCCCGCTATGCCCGTAGGTATCAACTGTGAAGGCTGTTTTCTCTTGTAAGGGTTAACAGAGGGTCCCCCAATAAATCGACGTTCGCCCTCTACTTTGGGGCCGTTGTCGATTGGTTCACCATAGGCATTGAAAAAACGCCCCGCAAGTTCATCGCTGACATTAAGTGCCGGCGGTTCACCAAAGAAAACCACTTCAGCGTTTGTTGGGATACCCTCCGTTCCGGAGAAAACCTGTAGGGTAATAAGATCGTCCTTTATCTTTACGACTTGCGCGATCCGTCCGTCCACTGTGGCCAATTCATCATTTGTAACGCCTTGCGCATGAAGCGAAACCGTTGCTTTGGTGATAGCTTCAAGGCGTGTGTATATTCTTTGAAATGCTTTACTTGTCATTGCTAATAAATGTATTAAGTTGCCCGAGATAGTTATTGAAATCTTCGCCTTCAAAAGTAGAATAGTTCATCTGGCGCATGAAGTTGATCACCTCTTTATAGAATTGGGAACACTCCTCGAATTTGTCGAAATCGAACTCCAAGTCGCATATCTCCAGCACCTTGGTCAGCATATACTGTTGTCTATCCATGGGGGTCAGAGCATCTATCTTGTCGAAAGCATCCTGCTGGAGGATAACAAAATCAATAAGTTCCGATTTCCAGAATCTTTTATGGTACTCTATTGGAACGCCATCGTCTCCCAGAATATTTATCTGTTCAAACGCCTCTTTCCCTCTTAGAATCAATGTCTTAACTTTATTTACCTTATCTGTCCATCCATTGACAACCGTTTCATCGAGATATCCTATTATCTCCGGATATTCGAGATATTTTGAGTATGAATCTACAGGGTCAACAGCAGGATACCTTTTACTATCGGCTCTGTTCTGTGAAAGAGCGTAGAAGCATCTTGCCACTTTTTTGGTCGATTCTGTCACCGGTTCTTTTAGGTTTCCACCCGCGGGGGATACTGTTCCAATGAATGTTACGGATCCGGTCTGCCCGTTATTCAGCACAACCATTCCCGCCCTGGAGTAGAAGTTGGAGATAATGGCCGAAAGGTCAACGGGAAACGCATCCGCTCCCGGAAGTTCTTCCATACGGTTGCTCATCTCCCTCAACGCCTGGGCCCATCTCGAAGTGGAGTCGGCCAACAACAACACCTTCATTCCCATCGCGCGATAATACTCGCATATTGTCATCGCGGTATATACCGAAGCCTCGCGGGCGGCGACAGGCATATTCGATGTATTGCAGACTATGGTAGTTCTCTCCATGAGTTTACGGCCGGTACGGGGATCGACCAGTTCAGGAAAATCGGTAAAAATTTCAACAACCTCATTCGCACGTTCACCACATGCGGCCATAACAATAATATCGGCTTCCACATTTTTGGCGATAGCGTGTTGGAGAACCGTTTTGCCACAACCAAAAGGTCCCGGTATAAATCCTGTCCCTCCTTCAGCGATAGGGTTCAAGGTATCTATTGTCCTTACACCTGTTTCCAATACCCTCGTAGGACGCGGTTTATCCTTATATGAAACAATGGGAACCTTAACGGGCCATCTCTGCATCATATTGACATTTATCTCCTCACCTTTACTGTCGATAAGTACCGCTACAGTATCGGTAATCTTATAACTGCCCTCTTTTGATATTGATTTCACCTTAAACTCGCCTTCGAAGGAGAATGGCACCATTATTTTGTGCGGCAACCACCCCTCTTTCACCTCACCCAACCAGTCGGCCGCCACAACAGTGTCGCCCTCCTTGACCAAAGGTTTATATTCCCAGAGTTTTTCCAGATCCAGAGGAAAAGTTCGTTCCCCTCTTTCAAGGAACACCCCCTTCATTGTTTCCAGATTGTTCTGTAATCCATCATAATTTCCCGAGAGCAATCCCGGACCGAGTACAACCTCTAACATATGTCCCTCAAACTCAACCGTGTCGCCTCCCTTCAATCCCCTGGTACTTTCAAAAACCTGGACAAAAGCGTTCTCTCCCGTTACCTTGATAACTTCGGCCATCAACTTGGTATCGCCAAGGCTAACATGACAGATTTCGTTTTGAGCGACAGGACCGTCAACTTTTACCGTGACGAGGTTCGAGATAATACCCGTTACTATTCCTGTGGTTTTCATATAATTTTATTTTTTGCTTTTATTCTATTAAAAAGTGTCGACACCCTTAAAAGTGCCCCTAACCTCATCAACCAGTTCCTTGAAGAACTCCGATCCTTTCTCCTTGTCCATCGCGCACCACCTGGCGGCAATACGTGCCTTCACCAAAAAAGCGAGAATCTTTTCAACATCGAAAAAGTTGAACGCGGTTATATCGTTTACCTTGTCCCAGATAAGCTTATCGATAGACCTCTCCCTATCGAGGATATTTTTTTCATTGAGAATCGCTGTGATTTTATCTTTCCCTTCGAAAAACTTATCTACCTCACCCACCTGATATTCCTCCGGTTCGATAGATTCCTGTATCGCCAAATGGCTTACTTTCAGGTTTCTGAAATCCCTGTCAAAAGCGAAATACTCCCTCAGGAACCTGCTTTTAGACGAAGCAACGTCGTTATAAAAACTGGCGTTAAGATTTGCCTCATCAAAACCAAGTTCGAGAGTATCAATCAGTTTTTGATCCTTTGCGGAGCAGAGCTCATAAATTGAGTTCCTTATCTCATCATAAGAAAATGCCTTGCCTTCAACATCAAAAACCAAGTCGGGTAACCCGCCGATTATATAATGATAGTTTCCCATTATTTATCGAAGACAATTTTTCGGGTGACGGGACGAAGATACTCGGAAAAGAGGGACTCAAAATCTTTATCTGTGAAACTAAGGTGATAACTTCCATCCTTTGGCCCGATCTTAAAACCTGATGTTAAATTTTTGTCAAATTTTATTTCGAGACCACTTACGAAGGTTTTTGAAATTGTATTCTTTAGGTAGGCTTCCAACTCTCCTTTTGTAGATAAAGGCAATAAAATCTCCAAAGAGACAGGTGAAGCCGATTTGGAGTCAAACGATTTAACAGCTTCTCCTATAATCTTTTTAACAAATTCCTTATCAGTTAACGCCTCTTTGACAGGTTCAGCCACGGCTATCTTTATTATTTCTGATTCTATTCTCTGTCTGATAGCGGAAAGTGTCTGCACGGAGGCCATCTTGATATCACTTTCCACCTTGGACTTCAACTCTTCCGCCTCTTTTTTCGCGTTGGCGACTATAGATTTTGCCTCATTATTTGCATTAGCGATTATGGTTGCCGCATCCTGCTTGGCCTTATCAATGATATCCTCACCTGTACGTTGACCCTTAGCCAACCCTTCATTATAGAGTTTTTCGGTCAATTCCTGTAATTTGTTCCGCATAGTTATCGCAATTTTTTATTAAGTCGCAAAAGTAACTTTTTTGCTGTTATTTTCCAACCTGCCAAAGCTTATAAATTACGATCCGCCGTTTTTTTTGCTGATTTTAACATTTAATACGTTTTTTTGTACCTTTATTGATAAGTAGAAACAACTACTATCTGCTACCGCTAAATTAGAAGGCAACTGTAAGTCTGTTTAACCCTATTGCGAAAATGTGGGGGTCAAAACAACCGAAAAAGTCGCTCCAGACCGATACCCCTGGAACCTTTAAGAAGGATTGTGGCTCCCCTTATCTTCTCTTTGTTCAGAAACTGTTCGGCCTGGCTTACATCCCTGAAAGACAAAAAGCCGCTATTCAACGAGGCCAAAGAGAAGAGTTCCCCTACCAGTATAACTCTCAGGTCACAGTTGTCAAGCAGATCCAGAATATCCCTATGTTCCTGAAGAG
>DUOU01000218.1 GCA_012838685.1 Bacteroidota bacterium
ACCGGGACCGCCCCTGACTACATTGACAACCAGACAGGGCAACTCCGCGCCCGCCATATATGTTATACCCTCCTGCATCAGGCTTATTCCGGGGCCTGAAGATGAGGTCATCACTTTTTTACCGCATCCGGCACCACCGTATACCATATTAATGGAAGCGATTTCACTTTCTGCCTGTAAAACTACCATTCCCGTGGTTTCCCAGGGCTTCAGGGCGGTTAGTGTCTCCATCACTTCCGACTGGGGAGTGATTGGGTAGCCGAAGTATCCGTCCGTTCCGCAACGAATGGCCGCTTCGGCCAATGCTTCGTTTCCCTTCATCAACCTTATTTCTTTCATATAAACGATTCCAATTTTTGGTTTGTCTTAAACGACATGAAGAACCTTCGATTTATATACTGTGATACAGCTATCCGGACAAACTAACGAGCAATTGGCGCAACCTATACAAGCGTTGGGGTCGGAGGCCTCGGCAAAATTATAACCTCTGCCGTTCACCTCTTCGCTTAGGGAGATCGCATTGGTTGGACATGCCTCAACACAGAGAGCGCATCCCTTACAGTTTTCCGTGTCAACAACTATCGCTCCTTTTACTTTAGCCATAGCCTATATATTAAATAACATATATAACATATAAGAACAATCATACATCCATCGGCAATTTTCGCGGCGAACATAATAATGTTGGGCATAAATTGGGTCAGCTAACCGTCTGTTTCTGTACCATTACATGTAACATGCAGTATTATAGCGACTTAAAATTTAATATATGTTCAAGCAATGAATTCAAATGGGATTAAATAAAGATAATAGGGGTAAAACAGCCGAGAATGTTGGCGAAATTCACGGATTTTTAGTTAAAAAGTGGCGAAATTATTATTAACGTCCGTTTAATGGATAGATGGAACGTATGATCAACGCATTTTCAATTAACATAGTGAATATGGAAACCTTTCACAAGCGAGGGGAGTGGCCGCGATGAAGAGTTGAGGAAAGGCACTTGGTATTCGTGGGGAGGATGTCAATTGAAATTAACCAATGAGGAATGCTGTACGCACCGGTGAATTTATGGACAAAAAAAAAGGTGATCCATAAATCACCTTTTCGCGAAAAATAGTTGTTGTTTACAATTATCGAGATTGAAACAGGTTATTTCCCTGCCTCAGCCTCAGCATTTTTAATCATCTCTTCGTTGGCGGTAATGTAAACCTCAACGCGGCGATTTTGCCTTCTACCTTCAGCGGTCGAATTGTCCGCGACCGGATAGTCATAAGCCAGACCAACTTCGGTAAGACGGGAAGTAGCTATACCGCAACTTTGAAGATATGAGCTGACAGCTTTTGCCCGTTCAAGGGATACTCTTTCATTGACCTCGTAGGTACCGGTGTTATCAGTATGACCCTGGATAGTGAAGTCTGTATCAGGAAGGTCTTTCATGGTGTTGGCGAACTCAGAGAGAGCTGTCTTTGATTCCGCGCTGAGAGTGGAACTGTTGGTGGCGAATAAAATACCGCTATCAAAAGTAACCTTGATTGCCTGTAGATTGTTGGCATCGGTAATAGTCTCAACCTTAGCGTTTTCAAGGGCTTCAAGTTCAGCAGCTTTTTTATCCATCTGTTTGCCGATAATGGCACCCGCAGTCGCGCCGACAGCGGTACCTACGGCGGCGCCTACAGCCGTACTGGTACCATCTTTACCTATCAAAGCGCCCACTCCGGCACCGATAGCGGCACCGCTACCCGCTCCAATAAGAGCACCTTTACCCGTTTTGCTCATTGAGCAGCTCGTTAGGAGAGCGCCACACAAAATGACGACCAAACCCTTAGTTAAAAAATTTTTCATTTAAAAATATAATTAGAATTAATAATTAGATAATTAACAATCAAAGTATTAAAATTATGCTTTGTTGTCGCTTC
>DUOU01000219.1 GCA_012838685.1 Bacteroidota bacterium
AGGGATGGGCTGATGGTTCCCTTGCTGGCGAATCCGGTGACGGTTGTTGAGTCTACCGCCGTATGGCAAAAGACCAATGTTATGCTTACCCCGATCTCGGTGTTTTCTTTTTTGTTGATAATTGTTCTGATTCTGAGCGCTACTCTCAAATCAAAGTTGGCTAACAACATAATGGATATAATCATATTCTTTCTTTTCTCGGTTTTGGCGGTAATGATCTTCTTTTTCAACTTCTTTACCGACCATATCCAGATGAGGGGAAATATGCACATTCTCTGGCTCAGCCCGTTTGTCATAACCTCCCTGATAGCGTTGATACTGGATAAGGAATTTTTATGGTCGTTTAGGACGGCATTTGTCTTTACCATCATTTTCACCGCCTTAGCGATTATTTTGCCAAAATTGATAAATCCCGCCTTTATACCGTTGTCGCTTATACTCGCGGTCCGTAGTTTGGTGAGGGGGAAGTATCCGTGGAACCCGTTGAAGTTAGAGGCCATTTAACAGAATTTTAACAGTCGTTAACACCAACTTTTAGAAAGGGGTTGTTTCTTCGCGACTGAAAATATATCAGTGTATTTTTTAGTGAATTAATTTAAGTTATATGGAGCAAGCAGTTGACATTCGTCTCTTAAACGAAAAAATCGAGAGAGAAAGCTCTTTCGTCGATATTATCCGTCTTGAAATGGGCAAGGTAATTGTCGGCCAGAAACATCTGATCGACTCCCTGATGATAGGTCTATTGTCGGATGGACATATTCTCCTGGAGGGAGTTCCCGGGTTGGCGAAGACATTGGCCATTAAGTCATTGGCATCAATAATAGACGCCAAGTTCAGCAGAATACAGTTCACACCTGACCTGCTGCCGGCAGACCTTATAGGCACAATGATCTATTCACAGAAAAAAGAGGAATTTATCGTGAAGACAGGCCCTGTTTTCGCGAATTTTATACTTGCCGACGAGATCAACCGTTCTCCCGCTAAGGTGCAGAGCGCCCTGCTCGAGGCTATGCAGGAGAGACAGATAACCATTGGCGACAAGACATTCAAGCTTGAGGAGCCGTTCCTGGTCCTGGCGACCCAAAACCCGATAGAGCAGGAGGGAACCTATCCATTGCCCGAGGCGCAGGTTGACAGGTTCATGATGAAGGTGGTTATAGATTATCCCACAATAGAGGAGGAGAGATTGATAGTCAGGGAAAATCTGGCCAAGGAGTTCCCGAAAATTTCGCCGGTGCTGAAGACCTCAGAGATAATCAAGGCCCGCTCCGTGGTCAGGGAGGTCTATATGGACGAAAAAATAGAGAACTATATCCTCGATATCGTTTTTGCTACGCGCGTTCCGGAAAAATATGGACTTGGAGCCCTTAAAAACATGATTTCGTATGGTGCCTCCCCAAGAGCATCCATCAGCCTGGCCCTGGCGGCCAAGGCTTTCGCCTTTATTCGCCGCCGCGGTTATGTTATCCCCGAAGATGTAAGGGCCGTCTGTATGGATGTAATGCGGCACAGGATAGGTCTTACCTATGAGGCTGAAGCCGAGAACATGACCCAGGATAATATTATTTCGGAGGTGCTAAACGTGGTGGAAGTTCCATAATAGTTCGCCAAAAAAGAAAGTAAATTGAAAAGATATAACAGCTGTTGTTGTGGATGCTACCGAATTAATAAAGAAAGTAAGGAAAATTGAGATAAAGACCAGGGGATTGTCGAGGCAGATCTTCGCCGGAGAATACCATAGCGCCTTTAAGGGCAGGGGTATGGCTTTCAGCGAGGTGCGCGAATACCAGTATGGCGATGATATCAGGAATATCGACTGGAACGTTACTGCCCGCTTCAACCATCCCTATGTCAAGATTTTCGAGGAGGAGAGGGAACTGACCGTGATGCTCTTGATTGATGTCAGCGGCTCGGGTCTGTTCGGTACCACCAAGGGAACCAAAAGGGAGATAGCCACCGAGATAGCCGCGGTGCTCTCGTTTTCCGCTATCTCAAACAACGATAAGATTGGGGTTATATTTTTTACCGACAGGATAGAGAAATTTATTCCGCCGCAAAAGGGCAGAAAACATATTCTCCGCATAATCAGGGAGCTGATAAGTTTTAAACCGGAAAGCGACAAAACCGACATCTCACAGTCTCTCTCGTTTCTCACAAACGCCATAAAAAAGAGGTGCACGGCCTTCGTTATATCAGATTTTATCTCGCCGAGGTTCGAGGATGCCCTGAGGATAGCCTCTAAGAAGCACGACGTTGTGGCTATAAGGATATATGATCCACTGGAGAGCGAAATTCCCAATGTGGGCTTTATCAAGGTTGCCGATGCAGAATCGGATGAAGAAAAGTGGATAGATACCTCCATGAGGTCGGTTCGGGAAAGTTACTCCGACTGGTGGAGAGAGCATACCGATAGGGTGACCGCCTCTTTTACCAGATCGGGTGTCGATACGGCGGTGATAAGAACAGATGAGGATTATGTCAAGCCTCTTATAAAAATGTTTGAAAGGAGGTAGATATGGGGCGATTAATGGCTGTTTTCACAATTTTGACTCTCTCCGCCGCAAATCTGGTATCGCAGGATATTACCGTCACATCGGGGTTCGACACCACAAGGATCTATATAGGCGATCAGCTTGATTTCACCGTTGTCGTGGAGCAGCCAAAAGAGGTCGCCCTCGTTATCCCGGTACTGAAAGATACTATATGCGATAAGGTTGAGATACTCGCCGGTCCGGTAACCGATACCTCAATAATCGACGATCAGAGAATCAAGGTGATAACAAGATATTTGGTCACCTCATTCGATTCCGGCTTTTATGTTTCCCATCCTATATATGTCGATGCCGAGGGTCCGGACGGCACGGCACGCTACTACTCGGGTTACTCCCGGCTCGAAGTTTCCAGGGTGTCGATAGCTCCGGCCGACACTACCGATGTTATTTACGATATAGCGGCCCCTTATGGTGCTCCCGTCACAATAGAAGAGGCTCTGCCGTGGGTGCTGCTGGCACTTCTTATAGCATTGGCACTCTACGGTTTGTACAGGTTGATATATTTTATAGTTAAAAAACGGATGAAGAACGGTGAAGAGGAGATAGAACTTCCCAGGGAACCCGCGCATGTTATCGCTTTCAGGGAGCTGGAGATTTTGCGTGGCGAAGAGTTGTGGCAAAAGGGGGAGATCAAGGAGTACTATTCGAGACTTACCGGGATACTGCGACAATATCTTGATAACAGGTATGGGGTCAGCTCACTGGAACTCACAACGGCCGAAACGCTGGAATTACTGGTTAAGTCGGGTTTCAAAAAAGATGAATCCTATACAAAATTGAAGATGATACTTGACGGTTCCGATTTGGTCAAGTTCGCCAAACATAGACCCGGTAACGAGGTTCATGAGTCATTTTACGATGAGACCAGGGATTTTGTGGAAGTAACCATGGAAAAACCGGAAACAACGGGGAACGATGATGAGAATAACGACGGGAACGCGAAAAATGGTGAAGAATCTTCGCTAAAACAGTCAAAAAACAGGGAGGAGAAGAGATGAGAGGGATAACTTTCGCTGTGCCCGACCTGTTGTGGCTCCTTTTGCTGGTTCCGGCGATGATCGCTTTTTACCTGTGGCGCCAACGCGACAGCCACGCTACCCTTAAAATGCCGGGAATGGATCCTTTCAGGGGGGTGAAGAGAGGTTTCAGACATTATATGCGTCATATACTGTTCGGTATGCGGACACTTGTAGTGGCCCTGTTGATCATAGCTTTGGCGAGACCGCAGAAATCAGATAGTTACCAGGATGTGTCAACCGAGGGGATCGATATTATCCTTGCTGTTGATATCTCGGGCAGTATGTTGGCGCGCGACCTTAAACCTGATAGGTTGGAGGCTTCAAAGGATGTGGCGACTCAGTTTATCGCGGGCAGACCGTACGATAGGATAGGCCTGGTGGTCTTCAGCGGCGAGAGTTTTACCCAATGTCCGCTTACAACCGACCATGCCGTGCTGATAAACCTTATGAGGGAGCTCAAGAGCGGGATGATAGAGGATGGTACCGCTATCGGAAACGGATTGGCGACAGCTGTTAACAGGATAAAAGACTCGGAAGCTGTAAGCAAAGTGGTTATACTGCTTACCGATGGTGTCAACAATATGGGCGCGATTGCTCCGCTTACCGCCGCCGAGATCGCAAAGACTTTTGGCGTGAGGGTTTATACTATAGGGGTAGGATCCATGGGAACCGCTCCCTACCCGGTGCAGACAGCTTTCGGGATCCAGTATATGGATCTGCCCGTTGAAATAGACGAAGATGTGCTGAAAGATATTGCCGCCTCTACCGGTGGAAAATATTTCAGGGCAACGGATAACAATAGCCTGCTCAAGGTGTACGAAGAGATTGACCAGTTGGAAAAATCGAAGATCGATGTGCGGCAGTTCATTAAAAAGGAGGAACTGTTCATGCCCTTTGCCGTCGCGGCTTTGATCCTCCTTTTCATAGATCTGTTGGCAAGGCTGACTATATTTAGAAATATATCATAACTACTTGGATATGAATTTATTCAAATTTGCGAACCCTGACATTCTTTACCTGTTGCTGCTGCTTCCGGTGATGGTTGTCTTGTGGATAATAAATAATATCCGAAGAAAAAAGGCGTTTCTTAAGTTGGGAAATCCCGATCTGGTCAGCGGGTTGATGCCGGAATTGTCGCTTTTTCGTCCCAACCTCAAGATGCTGTTGGGGATGGTCGCTTTATCCCTGTTGATTGTTGTGGTCGCGCGCCCCCAATTCGGATCCAAGCTTGAGGAGGTGAAAAAAGAGGGGGTAGAGGTGATTATCGCCCTGGACGTGAGCAATTCGATGCTCGCCGAGGATATCCGGCCAAATCGTCTGGAAAGGGCGAAACAGGCGCTCTCCAGATTGATAGATAACCTTGAAAACGACAAGATAGGTCTTATTGTTTTCGCGGGCGACGCCTACACGCAGATCCCGATAACAACCGATTATATCTCGGCGAAGATGTTTATGTCGACCATCACTCCCGATATGGTGCCGCGCCAGGGCACATCCATAGCTTCAGCGATAAGTTTGGCCATGAAATCTTTTTCGCCCGGCGAGGATAAAAGCAGGGCTATCATCGTCATAACCGACGGTGAAAACCATTTGGCCGATCCGGTAAGCGCGGCTACCGCCGCCGCGGAGGCCGGCATCGTTGTTCATACCATTGGTATCGGCTCCGCTGACGGTGTCCCCATACAGATGACGGTCAACGGTCGCCGGGAGTATCTTAAGGATAATGATGGCAACACCGTGATAACCAAGCTAGATGAGGATGTTTTGCAAAGGGTGGCCATGGCCGGCGGGGGCAGTTATGTCAGGGCCAGCAGTTCAAACCTCGGACTTGAAGAGGTTTACGGTGAGATACGGAAAATGAAACAACAGGAGATGGAGAGCGTGATGTATACGGAGTACAACGACCAGTTCCAGGTTTTTGTTGCCATAGCGCTGCTGCTGCTGTTAGCGGATTCGCTTATTATGGACAGAAAAAACAGGAAACTGTCGAAAATCCGCCTTTTTAAAGTAAAAATCTGAAACGTTTTGATTGGGATGCCAGGTAGAAATTTAAAATATAAGTTGTTGTTTTCAGCGCTTTTAATGATGTTATCGGCCACTCTGTCGGCCCAGTCCGAAAAGAGAATGGTACGCCAGGGCAACAGGGAGTTTGGGGATGCCAACTACAGTGATGCCGAATTATCCTACAGAAGGGCGCTTAGCAGTGACAATGGGTATGCCGATGCTGTTTTCAATGTTGGTGATGCCCTCTATAAACAGGGTAAATACGAGGATGCGGCCAAACAGTTCCAGCAGAACTATGAGATGAACGATGACAAGGCCAAAAAGGCGACCGCTATGTACAATCGGGGGAACGCTTTGCTGAAGGCCAATAAACTGGAGGAATCCATCGAATCGTACAAAAGTTCTCTGAGGTTGGATCCAAACAATATGGAGGCTAAGTATAATCTGGCCTATGCGCAGGATTTGCTCGAAGAACGGGAGCAGCAACAGCAGCAACAGCAGGACCAGCAGGACCAGCAAGACCAGCAAGATCAGCAGGACCAGCAGGACCAACAGGACCAGCAAGACCAACAGGATCAGCAAGACCAACAGGATCAACAAGATCAACAGCAACCCCAGCAGGAACCCCAGATTTCCCGGGAAGATGCTGAAAGGATATTGAATGCCCTGGCGAACGAGGAGAAGGAGGTCCAGGAGAGGGTTAACGAGGAAAAGGCAAAAAACGCGGCAGTGGTAGGTTCAGGGAAAAACTGGTAACTTTGTGGCACGAATGAAGAGGATAATTTTTATAATGTCAATTTTAGCGATAAGCGTGGCAAGCCTTATCGCCCAGGATATTGTACTGGAGGCGGAATATCCTTCGGTAGTGCAGTCTGGTCAGCAGTTTACGGTGACATGGACTGTCAACGCCAATAATGGCGACTTCACTGCCCCTTCATTAGATGGATTTTATAGACTTATGGGGCCATCAACTTCCTATAGTTCAAGTACACAGATAATAAACGGAAAGGTTACCAGGAACATTACAAATTCTTTCACCTATGTCCTGCAGGCGATGGATCCCGGCAATTATACGATACCTGGAGCGACATACACCATAAAGAATGATGTCTACAGATCGGATCCATTGACTATAGAGGTTGTTGCCGGCAGTACCGCTCCACCGCGGGGCCAGACAAATACAAATAACAGCCAACAGAATCCGGCCACAACCAGGAGCAATACTTCGGGAAGCCAAGTGTTTCTCGATTTTATTGTCAACAAGAGGGAGGTTTATGTGGGCGAACCTATCCTGGCCACGGCAAAAATTTATACAAGAGTGAATCTGTCGGGCATAAGTGACGTTAAATTCCCCTCTTTCTCCGGATTTATGAAGACCGATCTTGATACCCCTCCGCTCAACAATCTGGTTGAAGAGAATGTCAACGGAACTGTTTATGGGGCGGGAGTCCTTCAGCAGTTTCTCCTATATCCCCAAATTACGGGAGAGATTGTGATAGAACCGATGAGCGTGACCGCTTTGCAGCAACAACGGGTCAGTACTGGACGCGGCTTCAATTCTTTTTTCGACTCCTTTTTCGATGATTTTTTCTCGTCGTATCAGACTGTGCCCATCGCCGTAGCGAGTGATCCGATCACCATCAAGGTAAAGCCGTTGCCGGGAAACAGGCCTTCAGGTTTTTCCGGTGTTGTTGGAAAGTTGGAGATGAGGTCCTCTATGGACAAAGATACCGTAAATGTTAACGATGCCATCACCTTATCCATAACTGTTACCGGAAACGGTAACCTCAGGATAGCCGCGACTCCTGAACTGGATCTTGTACCCGATATTGAGCAATACGACCCCAAGATAACTGACAACATAAGGAGCAGTTCCAGCGGAACCTCCGGGAGCAGGACATTTGAGTTCCTGCTTATACCAAGATTTTATGGAGATTATACTGTTCCCCCGGTAACATATTCATATTTTGACCCCTCAACGGGAAAGTATGAGAAATTGAGCACTCCCGAATACCATTTTTATGCCAATAGGGTGGAGGACTCTTCAACCGGGCTGATGGTTTATGGTGGGGTATCGAAGGAGGATGTGAGGTATGTGGGACAGGATATCAGGTTTATCAAGAACAGACCCGGCAGACTCCAAAAAACAGACAGATTGCTGTCCGGGAGCGGTTCGTTTTATTCGCTATACGGTTTCGCTCTTCTCCTGTTCCTCGCGATATTGTTTATCAGGAGGGAACATGTTCGCAGGAACTCCGATATCACTGCCGTAAAAAATAGGAGGGCCGGAAGG
>DUOU01000220.1 GCA_012838685.1 Bacteroidota bacterium
AAATGTTTATTGACGATATGAGCTTAAATTCTGTCGGATCGGGCTGAATAAGATAGAGCGATCTTTGGCCGTCGGTAGCTATGATAAGATCATCCACGAGAATCATACTTCCTTTGTCAAAAACCGGGTTTCTTGATGTTTTCCACATTATCTGGCCATTTTCAGCATTCGGGACCGAGATACTGTGGCCAATCCTGCGCACTGGCCGGGAACGACGCAAGGAGTGCCATAATAAATACAAATCCAACTTTTTTCATTATTTTTTAATTGAGTTTACTTTTTTAGGTTTTAACGGCTTTTTGAGCAACATTTTACTTGAAAGGATAGACGATACTCATTTACCACAAAGTTAATCCTACTGAAAATTGAATTGTAAACCATCGGTGCGAACAATAGGAAAAAATGGGTTAAAGCGAAAAAGCGACACTTTATGACGAAACGAAAGCCCGGTTTTTAATCAATAAAAAGATGAAAAAACCATCTATATTTGGGGAATAAAGTTGCATTGGCAGGTTTGAATCCGCGATGGCAAGAGTAACATTCAAAAAAAGAACTTATAAACAAACAAAACCATTATCATGGCAAATTTTTCGCGAAGAGATTTTATACGCGCGACAGCGGTATGCGCCGCCGGGTCCATAATTTTGTTGCCCGGGTGCGGGGGAGGCAAGGAGACGGACTCCCATGGAAATTCCTTAATAACGGCTAAAACCAAATATGGCAAGGTAAAGGGGGTACGACAGGAGGGGGTGAACATATTCAAGGGGATACCGTACGCCGGAAGCGTGTCGGGCCAGTATCGTTTCGGTCGCCCCGCCCCCCTTGAACCCTGGAGCGGCGTGAGAGAGGCGCTCAGGCTCGGAACGCCCGCCATGCAGTTGAGTAGCACCGTATATGGTATTGATGAACCGGAGCCGGGGGAGGATTGTCTATTCCTGAATGTCTGGACTCCCGCCAACGACAACAAAAAACGGCCGGTAATGTTTTATAACCATGGCGGGGGTTACGCCACCGGATCGGGCGGTTCGGCCGGACAGGACGGCGCCAACCTGGCGAGAAACTTCGACGTGGTTGTTGTCGAGACAAACCACCGGCTGAATATTTTCGGGTTTCTTTACCTTGGAGAGGTAGCGGGAGAGGAATACAAAACCTCGGGGAACAACGGGATACTGGATATTGTGGACGGACTGAAATGGGTAAACGAAAATATAGCCGAATTTGGGGGCGACCCCGATAATGTGATGATCTGGGGCGAGTCCGGCGGCGGTTACAAAACCTCCTGCCTCTACTCCATGCCCCTCGCCGCGCCATATTTCAACAAAGCGAGTATAGAGAGCGGTCCGGGACTCACTGTCGGATCGGTTGAAGCGGCGGCGGCGACGACGGAGCTGTTGCTGAGAGAGCTGGATATCGACAAGGCCGACTGGAGAAAACTTCTCGAAATACCCGCACAGGAGATGTACGGGATGATATCGTTACTACAGCAGGCGGCCGCCAGGGAGGCGCGCGAAGGGGGAGCCGCGGTAAGGGTCAACTTTTCCCCCGTGATAGATGGTGTCGCGGTATTGAACCATCCCTTCACACCCTCTGCTCCCGAAATCTCCAGGGAGAAACCCCTGATAACGGGATGGTGCGAGGATGAATATACCTTCTTTGTCTTGACCGGGGGGAATGCCGATGCTTTAAGGTTGGGCGATACAGATTATAACGGCCTGGAAAAAATTCTTGAACCCCGATACGGAGGGAACACCAAAAGGATAATTGAGACCTACAGAAAGAGCAGACCGGAAGCCACTGCCGCCAATATATGGGTAGAGATAATGTCGGTTAATATGATGGGGCTGGGTTCCATAGAGATAGCCGAGAAGAAGGTTCGCCAGGGGGGCGCACCGGTTTATCTCTACAACTTTGGTTTCAAGAACGGCGCTAAACTTCCGGGGACCGACTATCCAATGGGAACACCCCACGCCATGGATATAGCCTATAAGTTCAACAATGTGGAGGCAGGGGGCGGATTTACGGGCAACAGGCCGGAGAGGTTCGCCGCTTCCCATAACTTCGCCGAACTGTGGACAACCTTCGCCCGTACCGGCAAGCCGGGCGGAAAAGAGTTGCCGGAGTGGAGGGAGTATGACCTGGAAAACAGGCCGGTGATGAGGATCTCCGATATCTGCGAGGTGATAAACGACAGGTATCCGGAGGAGAGGTTGCTATGGACAGAACTGGGCTACATCCGCTCCTGAAAAGCAAAAAAATGTTAATATGGGATATTTGGACAAAGTTGTCCGTTTTGGAGGTTCGTCGATACCGTCAATGTGTTATATTCGCGTTCGGATAAAACAATGAACAACGACTCCAGATACGCGAAAAGGGGAGTTTCCTCTTCCAAGGAGGATGTTCACCTGGCAATCAAGGATATCGATAAAGGGCTGTTTCCAAAGGCTTTCTGTAAGATAGTTCCTGATCTGTTGGGTGGAGATCCCGATTATTGCGCTGTTATGCACGCCGATGGTGCCGGCACGAAGTCGTCGTTGGCCTATCTCTACTGGAGAGAGACGGGCGATATGTCGGTCTGGAAAGGTATAGCGCGGGACGCCGTGGTTATGAACCTTGACGATCTGCTCTGCGTTGGCGTGTACGACAATATACTCCTTTCATCTACAATAGGCAGAAACAAAAACCTTATCCCCGGAGAGGTTATCTCGGCAATCATCAACGGAACGGAAGAATTTCTCGAAGAACTGCGGGATATGGGCATAGGAATCTATTCCACCGGGGGGGAGACAGCCGATGTTGGCGACCTGGTGCGCACTGTCATTGTCGATTCAACTGTTGTCGCCAGGATGAGGAGAAGCGATGTGATATCAAACCACAACATCAGGGGTGGCGATGTTATCGTGGGTTTGGCCTCTTATGGCAAGGCCTCGTACGAGAAGAGTTACAACGGCGGTATGGGCAGCAATGGGCTCACATCGGCCCGGCACGATGTTTTCGCCAAATACCTGGCGGAGAAGTATCCCGAGAGTTATGACCCGGCAACGGACGATGAACTTGTCTATTCGGGCAGCATGAAACTGACCGATCCGGTCGATGGTGTCGATATTGACGCCGGAAAACTGGTATTGTCGCCTACCCGCACCTATGCCCCCGTTATAAGGGAAATATTGGAAACCATGAGGGATAGAATACATGGAATGGTACACTGCTCTGGTGGAGCCATGACCAAGGTGCTGCATTTTGTGGACAATCTTCACGTCATAAAGGATAACCTGTTAGATGTGCCGCCTCTTTTTGGTATGATACAGAGGGAGTCGGCCACCCCATGGGAAGAGATGTACAGGGTTTTCAATATGGGCCAGCGTATGGAGATTTATCTTGAAGAGGATGATGCCCAGGCAATAATAGATATTTCCAAAAAATATTCGATTGATGCGAGAATAATAGGCAGATGTGAGCCCTCCAACGCGAAGAGATTGACGATACGTTCGCCTTACGGCGAGTTTATATATTAGAGAAAATTCAACAACAGGGCCGTTCTTTTGAAATACACCTATACCTTTATTTTATAAAAAATTGGCGGGAGAAATTTACATGGGTCGGTAGTTGCCGACCTTGATTTCATAACCCGAAGCAGGTCCGTATATACCGGAGAAAATTTTGGCATTGTTTGTCGCGGACCCTATTTATTACAATTTTTTATTGAATAAAAAAATCATCCTTGACAGTAGTTGCCGTTAATAATAGTAAATTTGCCGGTCAAAAATTAAGTTAATGGAAGTATCTGCATGGTTTTGGATAGGGTTCCACATTGTTGTTGGAACCATTCTCGCGCTAGATTTGGGCATAGTGGGCAAAACATCCCACAAAATATCCCTTAAAGAGGCACTGACATGGACATCTATATGGGTCTCCGTTGCCTTGCTGTTCAATCTCTTCATATATTTTAGGTGGGGAACAGAATTCGCGCTGGAATTTTTGACGGGATATGTAATTGAGTACTCTCTGAGCGTTGATAATATATTTGTCTTTATACTTATTTTTTCATCATTTTCAATACCGGCGGAATACCAGCATAAAGTACTTTTTTGGGGTATAATAGGGGCTCTGGTTATGAGGGCAATATTTATTTTTGCCGGTGTCGCCCTGATAAACAGATTCCATTGGATTGTAATAATTTTCGGAGGATTTCTTGTCGTTTCAGGTATTAAAATGCTTTTTCCCCAAAAGGGGGAGGTACACCCCGAGGGAAATATTGTGTTAAGGACAGCAAAAAAATTTATGAGGGTAACCGAAAATTTTCATGGAGACAAGTTCTTCGTGAAGAAGGAAGGGAAAAGATACGCCACTCCGCTGTTTTTGACTTTGCTGGTTATTGAATCGACCGATCTGATTTTCGCGGTTGACAGTATTCCCGCTATTTTGGCCGTGAG
>DUOU01000221.1 GCA_012838685.1 Bacteroidota bacterium
AAAGGTAAATTCAAATCGTTGCGCACCTAAATGCCTCGTAACAGACTAAATATCAACTATTTCAAAGAACAATTGCGTTTTTTTAGTGGACACTTATGATTATAGATTAACAACGGGCGAGTTCTTAGGGGCGAAAGGGAGACCCAGCCTTCAACCACAAGAAGTTCTACGCAGGTGTGTTTATATAGGAGATTCAAAGATATTGTATTCATATACGGCAAGTGGGTTAGTTAATCCAGATATGTACGGTTGTGGAGTGAGGGTACAAAAACTGGGCGGAGAGGTTTTATGGCAACATGAGTTTAATTATAATTCTGTTCATATTTATTCACCCGAGTTCAAATATCGTACCGGGAGCAGAATATTTCTTTTATCTACGGGCTTTCCTGATGAGTACATACTACAGGTTGATGATCAGGATACGGTTTACAAATTGAATACATCTACTTTCACTTTGCGCCCGGATTTTATTAAAAGAATAGAAAAGATCAAAGTTGACGGGTATCCGGTATGTATGTTTGTTGATAATTGTACTGTTGAAACGGATGAATATGCCAGAGTAAACGGGTATCAATTGATAACGTATATTTATGTAAACAAAGCGACGTACGAAAGTAGTAGAGCATGGGAAGGGGATAGATATTACGTTATTTATGACGACAATAAAAAGGAAGCCCATAGAATAGGAGTCTTTGAGAACGATTATTTTGGTTTTTTTCATGAAACAAAAGGCGATGATAGGGCATCCCATAATTTCCCTACACTATTAAGTCCGATAGGAAAACTTGTCGAAAAATATGAAGCTTTCTCATTTCTTCAATTTGTTGATGAAGCCCTCGCCAATCCACAACTTGATGCTACTGTGAGAGACCGACTCCTGGATATTTCCGGTAAAGTAACAGAAATCAGTAACCCAATTCTTCTAATAGGGGATATAAAAGAAAAGATTGATTTATAGAACTAATGGATCGTTTATCGATAAACTTGAAAAAGTGTTTTATAAAACGCTCGGAGATGACGATAAAACTGTTGAACATTCCAAACAATCCTAAAAAAACTTAAAAAAAGTTTTTTAATCATAAATCTTGTATTGGACTGTTTTTATTTAAATATTAAAACCTACCTTTATAGGCGAATAACCTTGAAACCAATGAACAAGATAACCTTGCCTATTGTCGCGGCTCTTGTTTTGGCGGCACTCTATTCCTGCAAAACCGCCCCGACAGATAACTTTGAAGAGATGGCCCGCAGGGCCACAACTCCCGATGCCGTCATCGTGGAGACGGTGGAACTGAAAAAATCAACTTTTTATCATGAGCTGATAAGCAACGGTAAGGCTTACTCGTCGGCCCGGGCTGTGGTGCCTTTCAGGGTGAACGGCATCATCAACGAACTTACCATAAAAAACGGCCAGCATGTGAACAAGGGCGACCTGCTGGCGGTAATTGACGATTACCAGTACAGGGCCAGCGTGGTCAACGCCAGGAACGCTCTCGATAGGGCGGAGATAAACTTTAAGGATGACCTGCTGAAAACCTATTTCGTGACGGATACCGCTAACCTGTCGCCTTCGCAGATAAGAATGTCGAGGATACGGAGCGGCATCAACGATGCGGAGGCCGCTCTTGAACTGGCGGAATACAACTATAACAATACCCGCATATACGCGCCTATATCGGGTTCGGTAACCGACCTCACCGCTAAACAGTGGAACCCCAGCCAGAACTATGCCAACCTCTGCTCCATAGTGGACGATGAATATATGGAGGTGGAGTTTCCCGTTATAGAGTCGGAATATAGCTTCATATCGACGGGGATGCCGATAGAGATAATGCCTTTTATAGATGCTGCCGAGGTTATTGAGGGTACTGTTTCCGAAATAAACCCACAGGTTGACCAAAATGGAATGATATCCGTCAAGGCGAGATTTAAAAACAACAATAGACTTATCGACGGTATGAACGTGAGGGTGGCTGTCAGGAAACCCGAACCGGACAGGTTTGTGGTTCCCAAAGAGGCGCTGGTGATCAGGCAGGGACGCGACGTGATATTCGTGCGGCAGGATTCCCTGGCTATCTGGAAATATGTTATCATAGAATTTGAAAACAGCACGAGTGTCTCGATCTCCGAGGGCCTTGAAGAGGGTGACCTGGTGATTGTGTCGGGCAACATAAACCTTGCCCACGAAACGGTTGTCAAGGAGTAACCGGTTGATTGGGAAATGTATCTTGGCAGATATTTTTACCGGACAATACCTTAAACTGTATAGATGAGCGAGGAACCGAAATACAGCACCTTCCTGTCGAATTTCACCGTCAACATAGTTTTCGTGTTGTTGATAATTGTCGGTGCCGCCATGATACCGCTGCTGTCGCTGCAACTGAACCCTACCAGGTA
>DUOU01000222.1 GCA_012838685.1 Bacteroidota bacterium
TTCGAAGCTTCCCTTTTCCATTTTATGTAACCTATATCGGTTATTGAGGCGGAAAGTTTTATCCTGTCTGTCAGATCGTATTGCGCTCCCAAATCTAATCCGAGTCCCACATTGCCTCCTCTCATAAAGTAATCATAAACTTCGGAAAATGACTCCATTTCCATATCCCTCACATAGATACTGTCGATTCCGTTTTCCGGATTGGTGGCGACCGCTACGGGTCCACTCGACAAAAGAGACATATCGGCATTGAGTGTATGGATGTAATCCTCCGAAACATCTATTTCCAAAGACTTTACTTTTGTGGATACCGATGCTGTTCCAAAAAGTAACTTCCCTTTTACGCCAACCCTTAAGTTGTCCATTATGGGGCGGGAGAACCCTACTCCTATTTCTCTGTACATATTCGCACTGGTACCCAAAGAGGAAAAATTCATTGATGACCCAACAAACTGTTCATTACCTTCGACGGCCAACCTGACAAGATCACCTGGAAGAACACCATAAGCGTTAAGGTTCATGTTCACGTCGATTGAAAAAAAGTTTTTCCCCACTGCGAATCCCACTCCAAGAAGCTGAAACTTCGTTCTTGCCTCTATTTTGTTGGCTTTTCTGATCTTTGACAGGAAATTCTCTATGTCCGCATCGGGATGAAAAGCGGTAATTATTGAGTCGTTGTACGGACTCTTCATCAGAACGTCCGATAATCTGAAGAAATTATTGCCCATACTGAGGTTAATCCCCGAAATCAAGGGCAATTCAACATAAACCCTGTTGCCTGGTATAAACGCGGGATTCATGTCCATTCTCTGCGGTAGGTTCATATAATAGGCGGTCTGCCCTGTTTGAGCTAAAATTCCGGATGTAAACAACAATCCGAGCGCTATTGCTGATAAATATTTGAATAAATTTTTCATCTCCGTAGTTTTTCTGGATTATTGTTGATTAATTCTTTTCCTTTTTGGAAAGAACCAAATTGGCATCAACCAATACGGCCGCTTTGAAGCCTATCGAATAGTCGGAATAAATTTTTACATTATCGGTACCTGTTGTGTTCAGGGTAAATTGTACGATAATTTTATGGGCTCTCCTGGCCTCCTCAAAAAATTGATCGTCCAATTCAACCGTGCTGACAGAAGTGTTCGCCGATATAACCTTTCCATTCGTGTTTACAGGTGCCGGTGCTATCAGATCAGGCAGATTAAGTCTGTATAGGTTGGTGCTGGTTATGGAATCGTATAAAACTATTGATGCCGCCAACCCCAGGGGAAACCCATTGTCCACTGTCAGTTTCATAACAACATTATCCAACATATCAACTGCCGAAGAACCATCTTCCCCATCATTTTCAGGATTAAACCCGTTATTCTGATTATCCTTATTGTTAAAGAAATTATCGAGCGTATCGGTGAACTGAAGGTTGTTGAACCTGAATTCCAATGGGAGATTGAAGGTCAGATCTCCTTCAATTTTACTGTTGCCGAACAGATAACTGTTTCTTGACCCGGGACAACCATCGGGATACATCCGCACAGATCCCCCCATTATCAACCTGTCCGGAATTGATGAAATAATATCTGCTATCGCTGAATTTGTATTATCTATTGACATTGAACCTGTTACCTCCCTATTGTCTGTATCGATCGGGTAATCCATAGTAAAAGGCGCATAGTTCAGAGACGTCACTTCATTGTCTTTTATCCCCTTCACATCCATATTTAACTCAAATGGTATGCCTATCGAATTTGTATAGGAAAGTGTAATGCTTGGATCCGCGAGATATATTGAGCCCGAAAGCCTGCTGAACAGACCTTCCATTCCCAGATCAAGCGTATCTTTCGGTATCTCCTCTTCCCTGGCCCCGAAATAACCCCTGATGTAATCTATATTGTTGTTGTTGAGCGAGTATCTTACCCTGATCATATCATTGCTGTTAAAGTCAATAATCTGACCGGCTGAATTAACCTCCACTGTATATTCATAAGGAAGGAGGTTATAGGGCTGATCGGGATCTACCGTAAGATCAATAACCGTGTTATCTATTGACATCTCCTGTTCAACAGATTGTCCGAGTTCCATTGTAACCGACCCTGTGAATGGAACACCATTCCGCAGCGCCGTGGGCAAAGTAAGGCTAACTGTAGATGATAAGGCCAAATCTGTATTGACTATGACCTGAAGATTGCCGCTTGTAACGACTATCTCCTCAATCTCTATTCCCTCATCGTTTTCAAAATTCAAAGTATCTTTTAAGATCAGGTCTGGCAATTCCTGCGGTGGTACAATAAACCTGCCCGATTCAACCTTCAGACCTTTTCCTTTTATGGCTAAATCTATTCCCTGATCGGCCAGATCGATATAAACGCCACTGGCTCCGGGAGAACCATCCAGTTGTACTTCAACACGAACGGAGTTGTGTAGGTATGATCCACCCAGATCAATTGATGCCGTTTTTGTTTCACTAGAATCAATCGCGGAGAAGTAGATAGTGCTACCCACAACCGAATACCATTCCGCATCATACAAAGTGACGTGGACTCCGTCCAATGTTACGGGCAATGTGTTGGTGAGCGTTATATCAATCGTGCCTTCAGAAAAAACAACGTGCTCAAAGTTGGGAAGATAGAGGTCAGTCGATTGGAGAGAGGTAAATCCAAAAGGTGGAAAATCACATGTTGTATGGTTGTTCGCTACAAAGTAATCTCTGGTGACAGGATCCATTTCGGATGTGATCTCATCCAGTGTATAGGTTACATTTTCCGTGAAAGGCGACATCTTTAATACCCCGATAGGCTCCGACACATCATGACTGAACAAGGTATTGATATCCACAATATCGGAAACTTCCACGTTGAAAGCGGAATCTGCACTGAAAACAAATCTCACGAACTTATCCGCATCAAATACAATAGTATCATTCTCTCCGACAACATCTTCAAGTGTTACTACACCTGAAAAGGCCGGAAGACCGAAGGTGGGCGACAAGCTTACATCTCCCGAAATTTTGTCGATGTTATAGGTCTCCTTAACGCAACCGCCCAGGAGAAGCCCAACCAACGAGATTATGAAAAACAGATCTCTTTTTTTCATATAATTCAATTTTAATTTTCAAGAATCCCGGTTCAAGGTCAAATCCCATGAAGCCGTAAACAGACCATTTACCGCATTATAATTATTACTGTGTCTCTATTTTATAGTTATACAGAAAACTGTCGCTTCCTCCCACTATCAGGCTCCATTTGTTTCTATCGGCCAAATGGCCTATCGAAAAAAGCGATGCGCCTTTGAGTGGAAATCCCTCCATTATATCACCGTTCCTGTCGACCAGATAGATTAACTTCGCTTCAGGGTCATAAACCCCTATCTTTCTGTTGTTCGACGAGAAAACAAAACCTATAGGCCCTTCAAGGTTTAGAGTCCCAAAATCCTTGCCAAAAATTCTGTTTCTGTTACTGTCGTACAGATACAATACCCCTCTGTCAATTACAACATATTCACTGACACCGTCGCCCGTGATGTCAAACATATCAAACGTACTATTGGCCGAAAGGTTTCCTAAATCATATTTTTTAACATTTCCATCGAAATAAATATGTTGTAGTTCTCCCTGATTTGAAATACATACAACGGAGGGCGAGGATCCTGTTACCAGCCTTAGGGCGGATCCGGGAGAACGGGAAGCGGTGTCTTTCAATGTCAACCTTTTATTGCCTGTCCTGTCGAGGAAATAGATGGAGTTTTGATCGGAGACCACAAGGTAGTCCTTGCCCGATACACGTAACCAGGATACTTCGGATGTGACCTCACTTCCTGTTTTGAATAGGTTCCATCCCCTGACCAGATTCCCGGAAATATCGTAGGCATAAACCTGCCTATCCTCTCCGGCTATCAACAACCTGTAATTTTTATTGTTATCATAATCGAAAAGGGCAAGCGAGTTGGTTGAGGGCGATCTCAATTTGACCGGAAAACGGTCGACATAATTTCCATTACGGTCTATTATGTGCAGGAACTCCTTGCCGGCAAAAAGTATCTGGTTTCTTCCGTTTTTATAAATATCAACCATATAAACCGACCCGTTGATCCGCTCCCTTAAAGGTACTTTCCACAAAACTCTCCCGGCAGCGTTGATCAGATAAATATTATTCTTCAAATCCTGGATAAAAATCTCTTTGGCTCCGGTATTATGGTTCGTGAAAAAGAATGGCTTTATGGCGGCAACCGTATCGAGCAATGTTTCCCATTCGGTATCGGATTCAAAAATAGCCTCTTCCCTGTATTGCAACGACAGACTATTGTATATCATTTCATTACTGGAAGAAAGTTGATAGCCAAACGCCTGGATCTTGTTAATTATCTCTCTGTTATTTTTAAGAAAATCGTTTGCCTCCTGGTTCAAAAATCCCGCAAAAAAATCTACCGCGCGCGGTGGCACCAAATATAGGAAACATCCTGAAACCGAGGGAAGAGTGTTTTCAAACTCCCGGAATGTTACATCATTTGCTAAAGTTTTGTTCAAAATATTGTCGTAAAGTAGCCTGGAAACCGCCACATAGGAACTTCCTGTAATCAAATAATCACCGTAAAAAGAAAAATAATCATCCTTAATGTCCCATATATAATCCGGCAACATTGCCGATCCAAATCCCCTGAATGGCGTAAGATATACCGGCATCTCCACCTGATCATCGGGCTTGAACATCATTATCTCCCCCTTAATATCGGAACTTTCATAAGCATCGAGAAAGAGTTTCTCGGCATATGCCCTATCTTTCAATTTGTATATTACCAGCTTATTTTCATCTACCGGCCTGCCCTTTATATCGATATAAGCCTGCGTTATCTCCCCTCCTATATAATCTTTCAATATCTCTGCCAAAGAAACCGTCGATGATGGCAAACCGGGATCGGTTGATCTAACGGACAGAGCTTCGGGAACCAATGTGACAAAAAATCCGGTTGTGGCCGGTAATATCGAGTATGTGTCAAAATATCCGGAGGCATCGGACTTAAAATCGAACAATTTGTCGGATGGGTCTATACTTTCAGTATATCCATTGGCCGTCAAAGTGTTGGTGCCAATGAAAACATCCAGGGCCGAACTTCCTGCCAATAATGCGGCTCTGTCGGCAAGGTAAACAGACTCATTGTTCAATATGTTTCCCAACAAGGGGGGCAGGTTATCATAAACCACAAACAACTTGTCCTCATTCGCGCCGGAGGCTTTGAATACCCTGGAAAAACCCGGCATGGTACGAACATCCGCGCCGTTTTCCGCGATAGAGTACGCTTCAACCAGCGTTTCCGCCAAAGTCGAACATATCAGAATAGAGGACTCCATTGATATAAAAACTGTATCCACTTTTCCTTCTATTTTGTAGGGTATCGCGAAAATGTCTATATCGTTTATCTCTCTCTCAATAAATTTGGAGGTCAGTGTGTTTGTCAAGATCTCTTTCAGCACCCTGGGTTTTAGGTTGGAATCTACTCCCATGGCGACAACTATCTCTGTCTTGTCATCAGCAAAGGGAAGAAAAGAAATAAGTACCGGATTGTTTTCGGTTAAATCTTTGTATTCCTGCCGATTGAACAGATCGGCCAAAAATTCCAATTTTTTGTATAATGTAATGAATTCTTTTACCTCGTCCAGAGCCCCGGTCAACCCTGAACCGGAAGTGAGTGAATTAAAAAGGCTCTGCAGGTCGGAAGTCTCAACAATCAAGGCTGTTTTCGGGGATATAGCCCTGTAAGGATCACTGATCAGTATTTCCCGTTCCTTTACAAAGTAATAACCTAAGGCCGCTATGCCGGCGGCCAAAATAACAACGACAATGATAATCCCCCTTTTTTTCACGCCTTAACGATTATAAGGTTCAAAGTTATAACTATTTTCTTTATTAGTTCAATTCAAAGGGATTTCAGGAAAAGCGATAACGAAGGGGCGGTGTACCGCTCAAAATCCATTAAGCAAATTAATATGGAATAGTTTTGGAATCTGTTTCTCGGCGATTAGAGAGAAAAAACCGCGTTACCTGGTATCAAAAAGGCCTGTATCCAATAATTTCCCTCACCTCCCTGACAGTTCGTGAAGCACTTTCACGAGCCCTTTCCGCACCAGATTTGACCACTTTGGCCATGTAAGGCTTATCGGCCAAAATCTCCACTATCCTCTCGCGAATTGGGGAAGTAACCTTGATAATATCCTCCGCGAGCTGTTTTTTAAGGTCTCCGTACCTGATTTCACAAGTTGCGTGTTTTTCTTTGAAATACTGCAGGGTTGATGGATCGGAGACAACTTCCATTATTGTAAAAAGATTTTTTATCGGTTCCGAGGGTTCTTCGTTTAACGACCGTGGCCCTGCATCTGTAACAGCTTTCATAACCTTTTTGCGAATCTCTTCGGGTGTATCGAACAGAAAGATCCCATTTCCCTCGCTCTTGCCCATCTTTCCGCTACCGTCCAATCCGGGTATTTTTACCAGTTGTTGTCCAAAATTATACGCACTGGGCTCCGGAAAATAATCCACCTCATACATCATGTTAAACCTTCGGGCAAACCTTCTGGTCATCTCCAGATGCTGTTCCTGATCCTTGCCCACCGGAACATATTTGGCTTTGTGTATAATTATATCCGCGGCCATTAAAACAGGATATGTCAGAAGTCCCGCATTTATGTTATCGGGATGTTTCCTTATTTTCTCCTTGAAAGAGGCCGTACGTTCGAGCTCTCCAACATAAGCGTTCATGTTCAGGAGAAGATAAAGTTCCGATACCTCGGGCACATCGCTTTGGATAAAAATGGTAGCTTTTTCGGGATCGATGCCGGAAGCGAGATATTCGGCCAAAACCTGCCTGATGTTGCCCGCCAGGTCCATTGGCTTAGGATGTGTGGTCAACGCATGATAGTCAGCTATAAAGAAAAAACACCTGTTCTCATCCTGCATCCTCAGGAAATTCTTCATCGCCCCGTAATAGTTACCGAGATGTAAATTTCCTGTCGATCTTATTCCGCTTACAACAATATCCATAACCTCTTTTTGTTTGACCCCGCAAAAATAATCTTTTTTGCTCACGCTTTCCTTTTTTCACACCGGAAAAGGTATGGTTTGACAAAGACTAAGGCCCAAGCCTGTTATGGCGATACAAAAAAACAGCGCAATGTTCAACAAACATTAACACAACAGATAGTCATAACTTTGCGGTTACAGTTTGGCAAGTGATTATGTCTGGTTACTGTAAAACCAATAAAAAAGAAACTAACCCTGTTTCAGGTGTTCACTACTATATTGAAGAAATATGTCGGCAAACCCAACGATCAGATCTGCGTACTATCATCAAGAAAGATATTGTGTTACGACTTTGACGGGATATTGATTTCAACTATTGAACTGAATGTTGGCTCCGACAATATGGCTATATTGGATAAAGAAAAATTCATGATCAACAATTTAGGGACACGATCTATTCCCTCAAAAAAATAAATCGTAACTTTGTTTTCTGGGATTGATATAATTTTGTGTAGATCAAGATGAAAATTTTTTTGCGCTTTATAAACGGATAATAACTATGAGATTAACAAAAGCAGAAGAACAGATTATGCAGTATTTTTGGGAAATGGGTGAAACCCGGGTATCCCTTATCAGAGATCGTTTCAGTGATCCCAAACCCGCCAGGAACACTGTTTCCACGGTTGTAAGGGTTCTTGAATCAAAGGGATTTGTTGGCCACCGTGATTGGTCCGGTCGGGGTTATATTTATTTTCCCCTGGTTTCCAAGGAAGAGTACACCAGAACTTTGATGTCAAGATTACTGAAAGGTTATTTCAACAATTCATTCCCGGCCCTGGCCTCATTTTTTGCCAAAGAAAACGACCTTTCAATCAAGGAAATGGACGAACTGCTGGAAGAGGTAAAAAAAGACCTTGAAAAAAACAACCCCGAAAAATAATAGAGACGACTCTTTTGGTCGTAATGAACTAATGAACTATTGATTAACGCTAAATAAACCTGTTAAGTACCCATATATCATGGAACAGTATCTCGTCTGGCTAATCAAATCTGCTATCTGGTTGTCTGCTTTTACAATTGTTTACCTTATTTTTCTCCGCCACGAACGATATTTGAAGATAAAGCGGTGGTACCTGTTGGCCGGTATCTTGTTTTCACTCATTCTTCCTTCAATAACCTTTTATCTGCCCGCGGAAAAGGTAATTTATTATACAACAAACCAGATCCAATCCCAGACTTCGGCAGGATCGGAAGCGACTATCCAACAGTTAGGCAATAACTCTGTTTTATTTATTGTACTGATAAGCGGAACTATCGCTCTTTTGATTCGACTGATTTTCAATACTGCCCTTCATTTGGCAAAATTGGTAAAGATGGATGCCAGCCGAAAGGATGGTTTCAAAATTGTGGCCACTGAACAGATAAGCTCATCTTTTTCCTTCTTTAATATCATTTTTTTGAATTCAAATGTGGAAGAGCCCGAAAAGGGGTTGATAATCCAGCATGAAATGGGACATATCCGCCAGCGCCATTGGATAGATATTATTATCTCTGAGCTGACATTGGCCCTGCAATGGGCAAATCCTTTTATATGGATATACTCCAGGCTGATCAGGGAAAACCACGAATATCTGGCCGACCAAGAGGTATTAAAAAATTCTGACCCTAGCCTATATAAAGCCGTCCTTCTGAACAATATGATAAAATTACCCATTTTCAACATTACCCAGCCTTTTACCTATTCCCTGAACAAGAGACGGTTCGACATGATGAAAAAGAGGGAAATCCCTTTTCGTAGAAAACTTAAGGTGCTGGTAATTGTCCCTGTTATTTTGGCAATGGTTTTTGCTTTCTCCGTGCCAAAGCCCTTGCCGGAAACAGAACCGGCTTTCGTTATAGTTGAAGAGATGCCATTTTTCCCGGGAGGTGATACGGAATTGTTGGGATATATAGCCAAAAACATCAAATACCCGAGAAAAGCGCGGGAACAGAATATAGAGGGACGTGTTTTTCTGCGTTTTGTGGTTGATGTTGAAGGAAACGCGATCCGACCCGAAATTTTAAGGGGAGTAGATCCTCTGCTGGACGCCGAAGCTGTTAGGGTAGTGAGTTCCATCAAAGGTTTTGTTCCGGGCAAACAAAACGGAAATCCTGTTGAGGTCTATTATCAATTACCCATAAATTTTGCTCTTCCCAATTAATATAATACCAACTCTTGGGGGATTTTTGAAAATTTTTTCGATCTAATGGGCGGGGAACAAAATGAAAAAAAGGTAAAAGGATACTTAAAAATTGCTATAAGGGTATTTCTTGGGGCGGTTTTTATTGTTTCAGCTATTTCTAAAATGCTGACAATAAACTCTTTTGAGATTTTTATCTTCAGTTTCGGAATCTTCTCTCTCAACCTCTCCTTCATTTTGGCCCGACTGGTTATCTCTACCGAGATTTTCCTGGGATTTATGCTGATAACCGGCTGGAAACAAAAAATAACGATCTCTCTTTCCTTGTTGTTGCTGGCTGTTTTCACGGTTTTTTTAATTTATCTGATACAATCCTCGAAAGCCGATCATTGTCATTGCTTCGGCGATATCATTAAAATGTCGAATCCTGCCTCCATAATAAAAAATATCTGTTTTGCTTTTCTTTTATGGTTATCAACTCCCTCACGGGAGATCAACTTAAAGCGCCGTTCTCTGTATATCTATATACTTTTATTCCTCTCTCTGGGCATACCCCTCTCGATTACTCCTCCCGCCTTTTTTGTAAGCAACTGGTACGCGAAAAGGATAAATTACGATGAACAACTATTTAACGATCTTATGGCAAAAAACCCCGAACTGGCTTCAGGAAAAAAAGTTGTCTCGTTTTTGGGTACCAACTGCAAATATTGCGTGATGGCGGCGCAAAAACTATCGGTTATAGCAAATAAAAACGGCAAGACGGAACAATTTGTATATCTCTTTTACGGAACGGAAAATGAGGTTGAAAACTTTTTTAATGAAGCCGGAACGCCCGACATAAAAGGTACCGTTCTGGATCCGGACACATTCCTGAAAATCACAAATGGCAGGATGCCGTTGATCCTTCTTGTGGATAATGGCGTTGTTGTCGATAAGTTTTCGTTCGCCATTATTGACGATAAAACTATTGCCTCTTTTCTGATGTAATATGATCAGGAATATCTTTTTTGGGGGTTATTCCATTCTGAATGCCCTATAAGAGTGCGGCATTATCGTAACTTTATAAGTATTTGTCGGTGCCACTGCGCCTCTGAACATAACGGACACAGGAGGATCCAGTGGTTTGTTAACATTTATTACGGAACCATCTACCAAATCACGCAGTTTAACGGTACTTTGGTCTGTCAATACATTTATAGTGACAGGTTCGTCAAGAAACGATTCAACTATAAATGTCCCGTTATCATAGAGATACAAACTAATATTCGAAGGCCCCTCTATTCTGACGCCCATACCCTTACAAAGAACTTGTCTCCATGCGTTAAGTATTCCTTCAGGTAGATCGTACATATCTCCCATATTGTCGGGTATCGTCAACACATAAAGATTCCCTTTCGAATAGGCCGCTCTTGTCAACATAGGATAACCGCTTACTCCTCCCGTGAGTGGTCGTCCCGCTGATGCCAGTTCCCATGCGTCATTGGTAAGATATTGAACCTGCGGGATTATAATATCTTTGTCCGAAACACCATAACGGCCGAAATCGTTTACAAGGGCTTTTAAGTCCGTACATCTTAATTCGGCTATCTGCGCGATTATATCCGGAACAGCTTTCAGTAAGCCTGTTGTGATCACCACATCTCCTCCCCCCTGAAGTTGGGCTTGAATCTTCTTTAAAAGTTCCTTGTCATATTTTGCCTGTTCCGTGAGCAAAACAACCCGCTGTCCTACTGGAAATTCAGGCCTCATATCCATTGGAAGGGCTATCATTCCAAGATAATTTGGAAGAAAATCCTCTCCTATGGAGTTATAGGGTTTATAAGACTGTATCCCGACAGGATTTCCAAGCTCCCCCATAAATTTATCAACTTTTTCAAATGTTATACCGGCCGCTCTTGCCAAAGTTGTCGCCTGAACTGTTTTGCCGTCCACAACAACAGGTTCCATCATCTCCTCCCAGTCGAAACTTGTTCCCATACCTTGCCAGGCAGTTTTGTGGGTATCGCGCAACCTGACACCTATAAGTTGATTATAAGCGAAAAGAGTAACTTCAGGAGCCTTGGCGAACAATGTGATCCAAAGTTGTTCGGCATATCTGTCCATTCCCATATTGGAGCCACCCGAATCAACCCAACCACCAAGATTATAGCCAGGGCGAAGGTTATCAAAATATCTTACGATATTATAGCCAAGATATGCCTGTAAATGCTGGTTACCTGAAGGATCCCGGGTCTCTGTACCGGTCCACATTCCATCAAACAGTTGTGGTCCGTGCTCCAGATCAAACCCAAGACCCTGAAAATGGTCATACCAATTTGGATATTTAATTATAACTTTTACGTTTGGATTTATTTTTTTCGCTGGTTTTATAACAAGACTTTCTCCTGCCTCCGCCAGGAGTTTTGTCCTGTATTCTGTCCAGCTCATTTTACCTTTCGCCTTGATACATAAATCGCACTTACAGTTTGTAAAGAAAAAATCGTCAAGTATGAAATCATCAAAAAATTTTGCGGTATGCTCCGCTATTTCCCGCACTTTTATGCGGTGTTCGGGGTTTGAATAACAAAAAGTCTCAAAATTATTTGATTCGTTTACTGTGTAAGTAATGCCTCCACCCACTTCAATGCCGCGATCTTCAAAGTATTTTTTCGCCTGAATAATGGTGGATTCAGGGACTATCAGGAGATCTCTGTGGGTCTCGAGATATATTTTATCAACTTTAACCTGGGAAGCGATAATATTCCATGTTGAATCCAACCATTCCAGATCCTTCATCTTTTCTACCTCATAAGCCCTTGTATAGACGGATACCTTAAAGTTCCCATATTTGCTTTGACCCGCCAAAGAAGAACATAGCAAAAGAAAAGAGAGCAAACCGACAGAAAGTTTATTCATAACATTGGTTGTTTTTGGTTAGTATTCGGTTTTATGGATAATAATCAGGTAGTTTGTTACAAATATAAATTTCTTACGCCGCATCTACAAGTTCTCCATTGGACGAAGCTTCTACCCGCGCGTTCTTAACCATAAAGTGCAATCGATTATAAATATTGGCTTCGCTCATTCCGCTGTCAAAATCTAAAAACAACAGGTTCATATCCGGGAACAGCTCTTTTGTTCTCTTTTCTATCCCTTTGGAAATAACATGATTAGCTATACAGCCAAACGGTTGCAAACTGATTACATTGTTTATTCCATTGTGCGCGAATTCTGAAAACTCTGCCGGAATGCTCCACCCTTCGCCAAATTGGGCATTGGTACTGATTATTTTTGATGCCCGCTCCGCATCTTCATGAACGTTGGAAATAGGAAAATAAAAGGGATAATGGGAAATTTTGGATTCCATTTTTCGAATGACTTTATATACCAATTTCTCAACAAAACCCATCACAAATCTCGGTATGGTACGCCCTTTTATATTCCCCTGAATCCGAGCTTCCCGGTTCGCGAAAGTAACAATAAAAAACTTGGTCAATGGTGGCAAAACAGCTTCTATCCCTTGCTCCACAAGCCAATTTACAACCTTTTTATGACCAAAATCGTTGTACTTTACGTAAATTTCCCCCACTACGCCTATTCTCGGGATCTCTTCCAGATTGTTTATGCTCAAAAAGTCATCCGCTGCCTGCTTCACCAAATGAAAGAAACTGTTGGCATTATTATTTTTAAGAGCTTCTATACCCAAATCTATATACTTTTCTTTCAAGCGTTTCGCCCCGCCGACTTCAGTTTCACGAGGCGCCGTGGAGTAGTAAAACTGCGAGATACAGTCAGCATAAACCAGTGCATGTAAAAGGACCCTTATGCATTTTCTCCATTTCACCTTAAAGCCGGGCTGATCATTCAA
>DUOU01000223.1 GCA_012838685.1 Bacteroidota bacterium
CGCCAATTTTACCGGCACCTGCCTCAAAAACAGCTTTGCTTACCTTTTCGTAATGTGATGTCGGCACGAATGTCACCATCTTGCGTAACCTTCCGGCGAGCGGCACCAATACCCTCACATCCTTCAACCCAAGCTTTTCGGCCATTTTCCTGCTGACACCGAAGTTAATCGCGTCAAGATTGGTATGCAAAGCGTAGATCGCTATGCCGTTCAATATAGCTTTACGTATTATTCTTTCGGTAACTGTTTTGCCAGTGAGCCTTTTCAATGGTCTGAATATCAACGGATGGTGCGAAACTATAAGATCACATCCCTTTTTGATAGCCTCTTCAAGCACATCTTCGGTAACATCGAGCGTAAGCAGAGCGGAGTTAACCTCCTGATCGGGATCTCCCACCTGTAATCCGGAATTATCGTAATCCTCCTGAAATGATAAAGGAATCTCCCTATCGAAATATCTGATTAACTCTCTTAGTTTCATGGTTTTTCAAAAAGTCTCACATAGATTCGCTCAACTCGGTAAGCAGAGTTCTGATCCTTAGCAACGACTCCCTGATTTCAAATTTATAATCGATTTCATCCATACCCCCTTCAATTTTTTTTATAGCTCCCGGAATTGTCATCCCCTTCTCTTTCAACAGGTGATGGATAATTTTCAGATTTTTGAGGTCAGTCGCCGTAAAGAGGCGGTTGCCTTTTTTGTTTTTGGCCGGTTTTAGTATCTTGAACTCACCATCCCAGTAGCGTACCGTGGAAACGGGCACGCCAAGAATCTTCGACACTTCACCTATTGTATAATAAAGTTTCTCTATTGGTTTTTCTTTATATGGCATGACCGAAGTATATTGTTTACAGTCGTTCGTTAATTTAGTCGAAAGATTGACCGGCATTTGAGGAGATCTCTATCATCCTCTCATACTCATCCGCCGTAAGATCGTTAAAATAAAAGTTCGCGGGATCCACATAATTCCCGTTGTATTTGATCTCATAGTGCAGATGCGGTGCCAAGGAAAGCCCGGTATTCCCCACATAACCTATAACATCTCCCCTCTTGACTCTCTGTCCCCGCCTGACATTGAAACCGTTCATATGGGCATATGTGGTAGTATAACCATAACCATGATCAATTGTCACATAATTACCAAGCCCTTTCTGCGAGGTTGCCGCGGTAATCTTACCATCGCCGGTAGCATAAATCTCCGTGCCGGTGGGAGCCGTAAAATCCATTCCGTTGTGCATCATGACAATTTTATAGATGGGATGTATCCTCAGTCCGAATCCTGAAGCGGTTCTTTTCAGGTCCTTGTTGGAAATGGGCATTATCGCCGGAACAGCTCTAAGCATATCCTCCTTGTTCTCGGCCAGAACAACAAGTTCGTCATACGATTTTGATTGTACATATATCCTGTTCCTAAGCATATTCAGCTTCTCGGTTGTCTCCATCACCAATTGCGCGTTGGAATAACCATCCAACTCCCTGTACCTTCGCACTCCTCCCGTACCCGCTGTTCTATAGGCCGAAGAGACAGGATCAGCCTCAAATATTGATCTGTAGAGATTGTCATCTGTCTCCTGCAACTGGTCCAGAACGACTTCTATTTCTCCCATCTCCTTTTGTATCAGCTCATACTGAAGTGTCAGCTGCGAGATCTCGTTCCTTAACAGTTTCTCTTTGGGGGAATCGACAAAAACGGCCCATATAACGTAGTAGAAAGCGGCTATGATCAGGGAGCCGACAAAATATGCGGCTATCTTCAATATCACAGACTTAGCGGAATGACGTATCCTATCATAACTCAACGTCTCCTGATTAAATCTGAACTTAGTTTTTGCCATCACCACGAAATTAAATATTTTGACAGTGCGCCGTACCTACTATGTACGTTATCAACAGGTACAATTGCGGCTAATTACTGTAAGCCTGCATGACTCTGATCATCTCCTCGTACTCTTCCTCACTGATATTATCATGGAAGTAGTTGTAGGGATCCTTGACTCTGTTGTATTGACGAATCTCATAATGTAAATGAGGCCCTGTTGATATCCCCGTATTTCCGGAATACCCGATGAGATCTCCCTTTTTAACGTTCTGGCCCTTCGTAACGATTATCTCGTTCAAATGCCCGTATATCGTTATATATCCGTAATCATGGTCTATCTCCACGCACTTTCCGAAACCTCCGTTATATCCGGCAATTGAAACCCGACCATCACCGGTCGCATAAATTTCTGTTCCGATAGGGGCTCTGAAATCCAAACCATTGTGGTATTGTGATACACCAAGTACCGGATGAACCTCCCTGAACATCAAACCATCGCCCTTCCTGATAGAGACCTGTACGGGACATATAGAGGGAATGTGGGTCAACATTCTGTCCCATTCACCGTAACGAGATTCGATATCTGCCATCGACTTCCGCTGAACCTCCAGCATATTCTTCATCTCGTCGATTTTCATACGGGTAGACTTCATTATATAGGAAGCGGAATATCCGTCCAGTTCCCTGTACCTCTCGACACCGCCGACACCGGGATTGCGGTACGACTCGGGCAATCCTTCCATTTCAAGTATAGGACGGTAAACAACCTCATCATTGGTTATCAGATCGTTGATGATTTCCATGTTGGCCTCAAGTTCTTTATTGGCCATTGAGAAATCGAATTTCAATCTCTCGATCTCCTCCCGCAATCTGGCATCCTTGGGCGCGCCAAATCTGTTTTCAAAGATTGTTCCATAAAGTATGGCTGCTCCGACAGTCAATAAAAACCAAAAGAATCCCCTCAAAACCTTGACCGATTTTGAGGTCTCTACCTGCTTGTATTGCAGATCATTGGGGTCTAAAACATACTTCCGGTCACGCATCCGGTCAATCACATAGGTTTCAATTAATCTAAACTAGGCGGACAAATCTAACGTAAAAAAATTATTTTTGCAACCCATTGTGATGGCAAAATAGTAAATTTTTTATTTTTTTCTTATGAAGGCCCAAGATATTAGAAATTCCTTTTTTGAGTTTTTTGAATCCAAGGATCATACGATAGTTCCATCGGCTCCCATGACCGTTAAGAACGACCCCACATTGATGTTTACCAATGCGGGCATGAACCAGTTCAAGGATATATTTTTAGGTAACAGGGAACCCTTCGCCAAAAGGGTGGCCAATTCCCAAAAATGTCTGAGAGTTTCTGGAAAACATAACGACCTGGAGGAGGTGGGACACGACACATATCACCATACTATGTTCGAGATGCTCGGAAACTGGTCGTTTGGCGACTATTTCAAAAAAGAAGCTATTGACTGGGGATGGGAGTACCTGACCGAGTTGCTGGGTATAGATAAAGATAGGCTTTATGTAACTATTTTCCAGGGCGATGAAGCGGAAGGCCTGGAACGCGACGATGAGGCTTACGATTTCTGGGCAAAAAATGTCCCGGAGGAGAGAATATTGACAGGTTCCAAAAAGGACAATTTTTGGGAGATGGGAGAAACCGGACCTTGCGGGCCCTGCTCCGAGGTGCATGTCGATATCCGCGACGATGCCGACAGGGCCAAAATCCCCGGAAAAGATCTTGTAAATGCCGGACATCCGCTGGTTATTGAGATATGGAACCTTGTTTTTATACAGTATAACAGGAAAGCCGACGGCTCCCTAGAACTGCTGCCGAACAAACATGTCGATACCGGCATGGGATTTGAAAGGTTGTGCATGGTTCTACAAGGAAAAAGGTCGAATTACGATACCGACATTTTTCAGTCTATCATTGGCGAGATAGCGAACATCACCGGCAAGAGATACGGAGCCAACGAAAAACAGGATATCGCCATGAGGGTTATAGCCGACCATCTCAGGGCCGTATCTTTCTCCATAGCCGACGGCCAACTACCTTCGAACAATAAAGCGGGTTACGTTATCAGGCGGATTCTCCGCAGGGCGGTAAGATATGCGTATACCAATCTTGAAGTGGAGGAACCCCTGTTGTGCGAATTGGTTCCGGTGCTGGTCGACACCATGGGTTACCAGTACCCCGAACTGGCGCAATCACAGGAACACATAAGCAAAATAATCCTTGAAGAGGAAAATGCCTTCCTAAAAACCCTGGGCAAAGGATTAAAGATGATAGGCAGGATGACAGACCAGATGAGAAAGGAAAACAGGAAGGTTCTCCCCGGAGATGCCGCTTTCGAACTGTACGACACTTACGGGTTTCCTGTCGATTTAACGTCGCTTATCCTCAAGGAAAACAATATGGAGCTGGATATCAAGGGTTTCGAGAAGGAGATGAAAGGCCAGAAAGAGAGATCGAGAAACGATGCCGAGCAAGATATAGGCGACTGGATAATTCTTGATGAGACCAAGGAGACTATCTTTACCGGATATGACAAGGTAGTTGATGAGGTAATAATAACCAAATACCGAACAATCAAGGCCAAGGGCAAGGAGATCTGCCAGTTGGTGTTCGACAAAACACCCTTCTACGCCGAAATGGGAGGTCAGGTTGGCGATACAGGTTATATCCAGTCCTCCACGGAAAAAATCGGGATACTCAACACCGTCAAGGAAAACGAACTGATCGTGCATATCGCCGAAAAAATTCCGGCAAATCCTTCGGCCCGGTTCACAGCCAACATCGATCTGGAGAAACGGTTGATGATAGCGAACAACCACACCGCTACCCATCTGCTCCACTACGCCATGAGAAAAGTACTTGGCAAGGAGGTGGAACAAAAAGGATCGTTGGTGAACGCCGACAAACTGCGATTCGATTTCAGCCATTTCGGAAAACCCTCGAAAGAGGAACTGAAAAAGATTGAGGAGATCGCGAATGATATGGTGAGAAAGGGTATCAAAAAAGAGGAACATAGGGATATACCCATCGCTAAAGCAAGGGAGATGGGGGCAATAGCCCTATTCGGCGAGAAGTACGGCGACAACGTGAGAGTTATCGGGTTCGGCGATTCGGTTGAACTTTGCGGGGGAACGCATGTCGATTCAACTTCATCTATAGGAATGATAAAAATAATCTCCGAGGGAGCCATAGCGACAGGTATCAGGAGGATAGAGGCGATCACCGCCAAAAAAACCGAAGAGTATATTAACGGAAAAATCGAGACTCTCGATGAGATTGTCTCTATGTTGAAGGGGACAGCGAACGTTACCGATGCTCTTGGCAAACTTATCGAGGAGAACAGTAACCTGAAAAAAAGGATTGAAAAATTTGAAGCAAAGGCAGCGTACAATACATTCAAGCAACTTGAATCCAAAGCTATTACAATAAACGGCATTAACTTCATCAAGGGAGAGACCGGCGCCGACTCAGCAGATGCCCTCAAATCCATCGCCTCCGAAGCCAGAAAAAATCGCGAGAACACGATAATGGTGGTTGGCGCCAATATCAACGGCAACGCCGGTCTTGTCGCGATGGTAAGCGATGATCTGGTAAGCAGTAGGGGTATAAGTGCCGTTGATATCATCAAAAACATATCCGGGGAGATAAACGGAGGAGGAGGAGGACAACCGTTCCTCGCTTCGGCCGGGGGCTAAAAACCCGAAGGTATCTCTTCAGCCTTAAACAGAGCGGAAGAATATATCAAAACCGTTTCCGCCTGATCGGAACCAATTCAAAATCACGCTATGAACTTCATGAAAAGATCGTTGATTCCAGTTTTCGCGGTTGTTGCCGTTATAATGGCTTCATGTGTGGATGGCGCCTGCTATGAAGATACCGAATCGTTGCTGTCGGTTGCTTTTTACAGGGGAGAGGTACAGACACCGGTACAAAAACTGTCGGTTATAAGCTTGGAGGAGTATATTTACAACAACAAACCTTCTGTTTCCAAGGCGAGGATTCCTCTCAACCCCGGAGCAGGTTCGGTAAATCTTAATTTTACCATAAATGACACAACCGACATGATCACCTTCAACTACAGATCCGAAGTTTATATGTTCTCAAAGGAGTGCGGTTACTCTTGGATATATAACATTGAATCGGTCTCCTCCACCAACAATATTATCGATGAAATAGCCATAATTAACGCCAACATCACAATTTCTGATGAAGAGAATATCCGTATATATTATTAGTACCGTGTTGCTGGCGGCTTCAACCGGGCTTTCGGCCCAGTTCAGACACAGTACAGCCGACCCCGACAGTGTGGACTTCCAGCTGAACATCAGAATTGGAGCCGATATCGCCAACCCCATACTTTATTTTATAAACGACAACAATATGAATCTGGAGGGTTATATATCAGTAGACCTGAACGAAAAATATGGGATATCTTTCAACGGGGGTTACGCCGATTATAATCTTTCCAAATTTAGCTATGAATATGGCGCCACAGGCATATATTTCAAGCCTGGCGCCGATTTCAACATCCTTAAGCCACAAATATCGGAAGGCAAATACTGGGCTGGAATCGGTGTTCGTTATGGGGTTGGCATATTCAGTTTTGAAACTCCGTCAATAACATACAACAATTATTGGGGAACAACCACTACATCCATTCCCCCTCAATCGGCGACAGCCCACTTTATTGAGATCGCCCCAGGATTCAACGCAAAGATTTCCAATAACTTTACAATGGGCTGGAGGGTCAATATGTCAACATTGTTGTATGCTAGCCCCAAAGAGAAGATAGGCCCCATTTATATTCCCGGATACGGAGCAAGGGACAAAGGGGTAAATTTCAGTTTCAATTATTTCCTTTCGTTGAGCTTCCCATATAAAACCATCAAAGCAAAGTTCAAGGATGACGATGCCGGTGCCAATTATGAAGAGCTGGAAACAGAAACAGAATAAAAATTAAATTATTAACTTTGCGACTATCAATAACTGTCAATGAGAGATGGAGCGCGAAAAAAACCGGGAAGTGACCGACAATAAACAGGAGGCTTTTGACAAAAGATATCTTGAGATGGCCACGATATGGGCCGGTAATTCTTATTGCAAGAGGAGACAGGTTGGCGCGCTCATAGTCAAGGAAAAGATGATCATCTCCGACGGCTATAACGGCACGCCATCAGGATTTGAGAATATCTGCGAGGATGAGAACAATGTTACAAAACCTTACGTGCTCCACGCCGAAGCCAACGCGATAACCAAGGTGGCCAAGTCCAACAACTCAAGTGAGGGGGCCACACTGTATGTAACAACCTCTCCCTGTCTGGAGTGCGCCAAACTGATAATACAATCGGGAATCAAAAGGGTGGTATACTGCAACAAATATCACTCATCTGATGGCCCAAAACTTCTTAAAAGAGCGGGAATAGAATTGGTTTACATCGACTTACAAAACAATATATATGAGCAACAATAATACAAAATTCAACATACTTTTTCCCTCTTTAGTGGCGATTCTTATTGTTGCGGGTATTTTGATAGGCGTTTCGCTGCCCAGAAGAGGCGATCTGAACCATTACACCATAATGCGCCACAATTCCGACAAGTTGGCGAACATCATGAATATTATCGAGTCGAGTTATGTGGATTCCGTTGACAGAACCTACCTGACCGAAACCGCTATAAATTCTATACTAAAAAAACTTGATCCCCATTCCATATATATGTCCGCTACTGAGCTCGCGAAAGCGAATGAGCCGCTTCAGGGAAATTTTGACGGAATTGGAATATCTTTCAACATGCTGACCGATACGGTTTTGGTTATAAGCACCATATCCGGCGGACCATCTGAAAAGGTGGGAATACAGGCAGGAGACAAGATAATTCTCGTAAACGATTCCCTGATCGCCGGCAGAGGCATACCCGACGATGATGTGATGGGACTGCTTAAAGGCTCCAGGGGGAGCAAAGTCAACGTCAAAGTATTGAGAAAGGGACAAAAGGAGCTGTTATCCTTTGATATTATCCGCGACAGAATTCCGATAAACAGCGTGGATGTCGCCTATATGGTCAATGAACACACCGGGTATATCAAGATCGCCAATTTCGCTTTAACAACATACCAGGAGTTCAAGAAAAGTCTTGAAGAACTGGAGGCTGAAGGGATGTCCAATCTGATAATAGACCTCCGCAACAATTCAGGTGGTATCATGGAGGCCTCTATACAGATAGCGAACGAATTTCTGAAGGAGGGAGAACTCATTGTCTTCACCATGGGCCGCAACCAACCTCGCAGTGAAGCAAGAGCGAACGGAGATGGTACATTTGGGGAGGGCGATCTTGTAATACTGATAGACGAGTGGACAGCCTCAGCCAGTGAGATTCTCGCCGGAGCTGTACAGGACAACGACAGGGGCACAATAATAGGTCGCCGCTCATTTGGTAAAGGCCTGGTACAGGAGCCTATATCGTTTCCGGACGGTTCGGGAATGCGACTGACAATCGCCCGTTATTACACACCAACCGGAAGGTCTATCCAAAAACCTTATGAAAACGGGGTTGAAGAGTATTACGCCGATCTTGAAACGAGATACTTCAAAGGAGAATTTGAGGTGGCCGACAGTATCCATTTTCCCGATTCGCTGAAATTCACCACACCAGGGGGGAAAGTTGTCTATGGAGGGGGCGGGATTATGCCGGATATTTTTATTCCGTTGGATACAACTGGAGTTACACCTTACCTCGTAAATGTCAGACCCTATATTTATGAGTACGCTATGATGTTCACCGAACAGAACCGGGAAGAGTTGAGCCTGTACGGGGATGTGGCCGACATAGAAGAATATCTTGACAATCACGATCTTGTTGACAACTTTGCCAAATATGTGGACGAAAAGTACCAGATCAAAAGAGACAGAAAGGAGTTAATGGTCTCCGAATCGATCATAGAAAACCAGCTGAAAGCCTATATAGCCAGGAATATAATCGACAATAAAGGGTTCTATCCGATCTGGAACCAAAACGACATCACCATACAATACGCCATCGATTATCTGAAGAAAGAAGAGAACTGATACCTTAGCGGAGGTTCTCTATCTCTTCTATGCTTTTGGGTATCGGTTTGCCCAGTACCTTGTGGCCATCGGCAGTGATCAGCACGTTATCCTCAATCCTTACCCCCCCTATCGGAAGATATTTTCTCGCCATATCGTAGTCAATGAATTCCGACAGCTTTTTTTCGGCGCTCCACATATCTATCAGCTCAGGTATAAAATATATTCCCGGCTCAATGGTGAATACATGGCCGGGTTGGTATTGCAGGGCAAACCTCAGAAAGGCCAGGCCGAACTGATCGCTCCGTTTTACTTTTTCGTCGTAACCTACGAGATTCTCGCCCAAACCCTCCATATCATGGACATCCAGCCCCAACATATGGCCTATGCCATGGGGCATGAAGAGAGCGTGGGCACCGGCCATCACCGCTTCATCAACGTCGCCTCTCATCAAACCGATATCTTTAAGTCCCGTCGCCAAAACCTTCGACGCCAGTATATGGGTATCGCGGTTGGAGGCTCCCGGCCGGGTCGCTTTTATGGCCTCAATATTGGCCTTCAAAACTATCTCGTATATCTCTCTCTGCATCGTGTTGAATCTCCGGCCCACAGGTGTCGTGCGCGTGATATCCGACGCATAATGCCTGTTGGTCTCCGCACCGGCATCAACAACCATAAACCTCCCCTCTTCAAGGATGCCGCTATGGTCATGGTTATGCAGCGTCTGCCCGTTCATGCTCAAAATTATCGGGAAAGAAACCCCGGCTCCGGCCGACAAGGATATCCCTTCCAACCTTCCATAAATCTCCTGCTCCCTGACACCGGGCTCGCACATCTTCATGGCCGTAACATGCATATCGTAGGCGATAGCCACGGCATCCTCGATCTCCGCTATCTCAATATCCTCTTTGATGGACCTCATGGCAATTACCGACCTTTTAAGGCTGTCTGAAGCCTTGCTCTCCATCGCGAGCGGATTCTCGCCCAACAGCGAAGCAAGGGTCATAATGGTCTCACCCCTGTAGGGCGGCAGATAATGTACCACTCTACCTTTTCTTTTGGCGGCCGATATGAACTCTTCCAACTTTCCCAGGGGATGGGTTTCCATCACCCCACAACCCGCGGCAAGATCGGCAACGGAGGGTTGAACGCCCATCCAGATAATATCATCTATATCTACATCATTCCCGAAAATTATCTCCTTACCGCTATCAAAGTCCATCACTCCGGCGAAACCGGGGATATCCAGACCGAAATAGTAAAGAAAATTACTGTCCTGCCGAAATTTATAAGTATTGCTCTTATAGTTGAACGGGGATTCCACGTTGCCTAAAAACAGGGCTATTCCATGTTCCATCTTATCGCGCAGAACAGCACGTCTTTTTATATATACCTCTTTTTCAAACATATAACTAATTTTTATAATTTTACCTCCTATCCAAAATAGAGAAATTGCCCTATCCCGTAAAGATAGGAAAAATACCCTTTCTTCTTGCTTTGCCGATAGTCAATAACGATATGAACAGAATTGATAAATTCCTTGCAAAGCAAAAATAATTCAAAATCAACTGTTTTTTTAGCGAATAGTTCACTTTATTAACAAAGTTTAATTATATTCGCATCTGTTTTCAACAGTTTTATTAACAACAAATAAACCTATTTTCCCTCTTCGCCATGCCATATCGTCGTCTGCCCAACACCGATGCCGCCCGTATAAAAGCCATGAAGACGGCACTTAGTAAAGGGAGAGAGATACCTCCCCAGAAATTGGCCTACTCGGCCAGGAACATCGTTAAACTCCAGCAATTCCTGCCAAGGTTCGAACATAACATACATCTGCAACGACAGGCCCAAACATCGCAGAGCAAAAAAAGCAAGAATTACTACGAGATACAGTATAAGGCGAAACTATACCTTACACACTTTGTGAGAGTTATGAACATGGCGGTGATCAGGGGAGAACTGCCGGAGAGCATCAGGCAATTTTACGGGCTGGAGGTGGACGACTCCAATGTTCCCTCCTTCAACTCCGAGCGTGACCTTATAAGATGGGGCCATAGCATCATTGAGGGAGAGGAAAAGAGGTTGATGAGGGGGGGAACTCCCATTACCAACCCTTCAATAGCTGTTGTAAAGGTATGGTTCGAGAAGTTTCTGGAAAACCATAATTTTCATAAGACAATCGCTAAAAAGGCATCCGACTACTCCGAAAGGAGAGGTGATATGCGGGTTGAGGCCGATGAACTGATATTGGATATCTGGAACGAAGTGGAATCTCATTTCAAGGATCTTCCCGAGGAAAAGAGGAGGAGGGAGTGCGAGAAATACGGTCTTGTCTATTTTTTCAGGAAAGGGGAGCTGGAAAAAATCAAAAAAAACATGGAGGGAACCGAAACCGGAACTGATATTCGTTTTACAAAAACCACCTGTTAAAATTATAGAGCCGATTTGAAAATTGGAGAGATAACGCTGAGAGAGAGACCGGTATTGCTAGCGCCTATGGAGGATATCACGGATCCTTCGTTCAGGATGATCTGCAAGAGTTTCGGGGCCGACCTTATGTACACCGAGTTTATCTCGTCCGACGGTTTGATACGCGATGGGGCCAAAAGCGTGAAAAAGTTGGATATTTTCCCTGAGGAGAGACCTGTTGGGATACAAATTTACGGCCATCTCATCGATGCGATGGTAGAGGCCGCCAAGATCGCCGAGCAGGCGGAACCCGACCTTATAGATATAAATTTTGGGTGTCCGGTCAAGAAGATAGCCAACAGGGGCGCCGGTTCAGGCATGATGCGGGATGTCCCGTTGATGGTGGCCATGACCGATGCCATCGTAAAATCGGTTAAACTGCCTGTAACGGTAAAAACCCGGCTCGGATGGGACGAAA
>DUOU01000224.1 GCA_012838685.1 Bacteroidota bacterium
ATAGTCATGCCTTGGGGCGAAAATATTTAAGATTTAATAAAACTTAATCTTCAAGTGCGATTTACAACTACAAAAAGGAAACTATATGACCAGAAGCGAAAACATGTCGAAGGTCAAAAATAAAAATACAAAGCTTGAAGTCTATATAAGAAAACTTTTATGGCATGAGGGATTCAGATATAGAACAAATTATAAAAATTTGTCCGGAAAGCCCGACATTTATCTACCAAAACATAAAACAGCAATATTTGTTAATGGTTGTTTTTGGCATATGCATGAAGACTGTAAGTTCTCAACTGTTCCTAGGACAAATTATGATTTCTGGAAAGCAAAACTTGAAGGTAATGTAGAAAGAGATGGGAAAAATTATAAAGAGTTAAAAGATATGGGCATCAATGTGATAGTTGTTTGGGGTTGTGAAATAAAAGAAATGATAAAGGATTATAACAAGGAAAGAAATACAATACATAGGTTGACCCTTGAAATCGTAGAGAGATTATCATGAATGGAGAGGATAAAATCCACCTCTCTCACTCATACCGCACAAACAACATTTCAACACGGAAATATTTGCATCTTCCTTATGAAACAATCAATAATTGCATACCAGAATGGTTTAAGAAAACAATTTGGATACGGGTGAACACTAGCTGATTTATATGCGTACTCATCAAAGAGATCTATCTTGATTTATATCCAATAGTTGGCTATATTAATATTGAATATTAAAATAGCCAAAATTAAGAGGTGTCGATCATGTATCTTCCCCGACATGCTGAAAAAATAGTTAAAAAAATCTCTACGATGTTTGGAGCTGTTCTGGTTTCAGGACCAAGACAAGTGGGGAAGTCTACGATGATTGAAAAAGTCCTGAGTGAATTTGCCTCAGTCAGGCGGGTTACTTTTGATGACCAGCTGTTATTGCTTTCAGCATTGGAGCAGCCCGATACCTTCTTAAAAGATAATCCGCCCCCTCTCTTCATCGATGAAGTCCAGAGGGCACCAAAATTGTTTTACCACATCAAGCAGGTTTTGGACAAAGACAAAAAGAAAGGACAGTTTTATCTTTCCGGTTCCCAACAGTTTGATCTGATGGAAGGGGTTTCCGAATCACTTTCCGGTCGAATAGGACTAGTGAATTTGCTCCCACTCTCTTTGAGAGAGCAAAATATGATTTCCTACGATGCACCGTTTTTACCAACCAACCGGTACTTTGAGGAAAGAGGGAAGGTAGCCAAATCGGTTGATTATGAGTTCCTTTGGAAGACCATTCAGCGTGGCAGCCTGCCGGAGATGGTAGTTGAGGAACATTTTGACTGGCAACTTTACTATGGATCCTATGTAGGAACCTACATCGATCGTGATGTAAAAAAGCTTGCTCAAGTAGCGGATGAAATGAAATTCACTCGATTCATGACAGTTGTTGCGAGTTACAATGGTCAGCTATTGAATGTGGCCTCATTAGCACGCGATGTCGGCGTCAGCCAACCCACAGCCGAGCGATGGCTGTCAATTTTAGTGAGCTCAAATATCGTCTATCTTCTCGAGCCGTATTATAACAACTTGATCAATCGGGCAATCAAGACACCGAAACTCTA
>DUOU01000225.1 GCA_012838685.1 Bacteroidota bacterium
ATTAATAATTCTCGTGCTAATGAAATGGTCTGAACTCCGGAGAATCGCGGAAAAAAGTGGATGGTCTCTGTTTAGAAGAGGTAAAAAACATGATATCTATTTTCATCCTGAAAAGGATTATTTTATACAATTGGGGAGGCATGGCAAGGAGGAGGTAAAAGATGGGATATACAATAAACTAAGGAAGCAGATAGGATTTTAATTCTACGGTTATTATATTAATTTAACAAAAAACCATATGAGAGAAACTACCGCTCTGATTGAGATGGGCAAAGACGGTTCTTTTGGTGTATTCGCGCCGGATTTGGATAATACTGTTATAGGTGACGGAAAAAGTGTTGAAGAGGCAAAGAATGATTTTGAAAATTCCGTTAATGAGATTATTGCGTCTTATACAGAAAACGGAAAAAAAATACCAGATGAGTTGCGCGATATAAAATTTGTATATAAATACGATTTATCCTCACTGTTTAATTATTATCCTATACTGAATATTTCACAATTGGCCAAGGCAGCCAAGATCAATGTCTCATTAATGCATCAATACAAAGCCGGGCAATATATAAGCGAGAAACAGATCGGTAAAATTGAAAAGGTGTTACGTGAAATCGGAACTGAGCTTTCGCGAATAGAACTCATATAAAAATTTTTAAGGAAGTTTTCTTTACTCTTTGTCCGGCGACATTTTCAACCATGTTTCAGTACAACACACATTGGCATTTATATGAACGGCTCTGTTTATCTATCCACAAACCTTAAGATACTTTTTCAAAGGTCCGGGTAGATCTTTTATTAATTCTTCGGTAAACAGTTCAATCTTGTGAACTCTGATCCTTTAAATAAAAAATCCTTATATGCCGGTACAACTCGCAGAAATTGGCAACAGTTATAGTAGTATAAATTTTACTGTTTTCGCGGTAAATATCACACACTTAAATTTGTTGATGAAGCCAATAATACCGCCGCTAAAGCCAAAAAGTTACCTGCCATGTGGACAATAATAGCATAGCCATTGTTGTTATATTTTTCCTGATAATAGCCGGCAATCAGTCCAAGAGTTGTAGCGAAAACGACCGTTCTAATCACGAAAAGGGTACCTGAACCTGATATTATTACGATTAAATGTACCAATCCAAACACAATCGCGCTGATAATCACAGGAACACTAACATGCTTTTTAAATATTTTTATCCCTTTAATTTTAAACGGTTTTAATATGTTCTGAAGAAATCCGCGAAACAAAACTTCTTCCGCGATAGGGGTACAAATAAATATAAAGATAAAAAACTGCAGCGGCGACATTGCCGAATGCGCGGAATGGGATTCAATTGTTTCAGCTCCCAATGTTTTTTCTACGATTGACATAATAACATTGACTATTATTGCCGTTAGTAGCCCAAACAATATTGGTCTTAATGTTTTTTTAAACCTGGGCAATGAGATTTTATAATTCACATGCTTTCTTAAACCCCAAATCAAACCAATTGAAAGAATAAGCATAAGCGTGTTTGTTATAAATGTGTCAGGTATAAATTTATTGTTCAAACTGAAATTTTTACCCGCAAATGTTGATATCAGGAATACTATTATTGTCAATAATATTCCCCATATAACTCGTTCACTGTTTTTTTTGATTTTTTCCTCCATTTTTATGTGGTTCAACGATCGATATTCTTTAAAATAAGTGTAGCTCACGGCTGGTCGGCACCGATATTATTTTCCCGGATAAGGGGATTGATATACCTATCTTTTTTTCGTTTGTCAAGATAGACAATGGCCTTTTCGGGACAGCGATGGTAACAGCTCAAACAGGCAACACATTTATCGCTGAAGAGGATCCGTCCATTTTCACTTTTAATGTTGCCGGTTGGACAAATGCGGATGCATTTCCGACAATCGGTACAATTCTCTGTTATTCTGAAATCCCCGGCAAGCATATGCCAGTTTTTGCGGTTTTCAAGATGCTTTGGCGTCCATTTGTCTCTCTTAGGCTTTGGAATAATAATCTCCTTATCGTTCCGGATGGCCGCGATGATAGGCTTTAAGCGTTTGGGAGCCTTGCGTAGAACCAGATTTATCAGAAACTTCGGTTGAGAAAAGGTCAACGTGTAGATTTCTGGCATCATTACAGTTTGAACGGAGCGGATGTTAAGCCCCTTTTCTTCGCAGAGCTGATAAGCAAAGTACGGGGCAAACGCCTCCATTCCGCCATGGTTGAGCACAATGTATATTGGCCCGGAAAATTTCATGTTGGCAATAAAATCATATACAAGCACAGGTAGGCCAAAACTATGGATAGGCGAAACAATGATAACCCTATCATATATGTTCAGATCCCCGGTAAACTTCGGAATATAGCGTATTTCCCCATCTAATCCGGCTTTTATTTGTTCAGCGATAAAGAGGCTGTTTCCCGTTGATGAAAAATAAAATATTCCGTTCATATTGCCTTCACATTAAAACATTACCGCTGTTTTTCTCCCCTCGCCATATGGACAAAAACGAGTATTATCCCGATTATGTTGAGTCCAACTCCAAATCCCATTAAAAACCCTTCAGTAAAATCGCTAAAAGCACTTGGATTTATATTGGAGAAAAGGTCTTTAGAGAGATATAGTACATTGCCCAGTACTATAAATGTAATTCCTGTTTTTAAGTTTTTCATTTGACAACTCTCCTTTTATTTTAAAACACATTAAACTCTATTTTATCGATTGTTCCTTTGTAATACTCAAAATCGCCTTCCAGCAAATGCCACATAATTTTAACTTTTTCGGGAATTTTTACTTTATCCCAAGTTTTATAGCTATCCACGACAATCGAGAACTTTACTTTTTTATAGTTGTTTTTGCCGATTGTAAAATAGCGATCGAAGGTTTCAAAATGTGTAAACAGTCCCTCTTTGTCAAAGTAGAATATCCCTGAAACCTCGATTCCGTTATCTATGAGTGTCCCTCGAACCGAACAATCGTCTATCTGTTTCCATTTCACATTATCCAAAAGCAGATAGCCCGGAATAAGCATAAACTCGCAGAAGGTCGTTATCAGTGCCGACTGGGCCACCTCTTTACTGTTGTCAAAAGCCACCTTTATCAGATTCAGCAGCTTTCCGTTAATCTCCCCATAGCCATCACGATATAAATCTCTTGCCGCTACAGGCATGGTTAAAAACTTCATATAGGCTACTCTTCCTATCGGTTTCACGGAGTTGAATTGGGTTGTATTAAGTTTTCCCCAACCTTTGGTTGGCGACATTTTTAGCCAACTCTCGCTCCAATACACATCGGCGTTCACGGGGATAGGTCTGTTTATATATCCGCAAACCCTAAGGTACTTTTTCAAAGGTTCGGGTAGATCTTTTATTAACTCTTCGGTGAAAAGTTCAACCTTATGCTCTTTGTTCCTTTCAATCAGCCCGGATTTGTCTTTTATAAAAACTTTTTTCATAGCGGTGCAATTTGTAAGCATCAATAACAGCGATAATGATAGTATAGGTTTCATTTCAAATTTAGTTTGCTATTTTTTTCCATTTGATTTTTTAAATCGAGTAAAACCTCGATATAGTCGTCAGGCAGGTCGGCGTGTATATCATGGGTAGATTTAAAACCACCGATATATTTACCATTCGGCACTAAATCAATAACTTTTCGCGCATCTATTTCATCCATCGCGGCAAGTAAAATTCCGTTCTCATCATAATATCCTGATGCGGTTATCTCATTGGGCGCCACATGCATCACAATGGTAGGCGATTGAATATTTTTCAAAATATCTTCTTGGTTAAATCCTTCAAACCAGGAAAAGTCATAAAATGTCACGCCAAACCTCAAATCATAATTGCCGGTTCCATCCTGCATATTGGCATTTAGGGCATAAAGAGAGTTTATTCCCAGCTCTGGCGGATAGTACCATATTTTGGGAATTTCTCCAGGGTGCTTATCTAAATATTTCAATGCGGGCTCTTTTACGATCTTGTCCCAGGCTTGAGGGTCTTCAGCGTTAAACACCTCTTGCATATAATCATTTTCTAACGAGTATTCCATAAAGGTACTTATCTCATTTTGATTGAGATAATTATACATATTTTTAAAACTTAGCCACGAAATGGTTTTTTCCGCTTTCCCCGGAAGGGTAGAAAAGAAAGGTCCATCTTCTAAGATAGTAGCCACAACATAGTCTGGTGCTTTGGCGGAAACATAAGCGGCGAGCAAGGCTCCCGAAGAGTGACCCGATATATATACCTTCCCCTTAACAACATTTTCAATAAACCAAATGATATCGTTCCCTATTTCCACGGCGTTATACTTGTCGGGGTTTTTCGATGAATTTCCGTGTCCGTAATAATCGAGGGCGTAAACATGAAATTCTTTTGATAGTTTTGGCAATACTTTAGCGTAGTCTAAGCAGTTTACTTGCTGACCATGAAGCAAAAGAAGTTTTGGACCATTGTCCGGCCCCTTTAAATAATAAATTTCCGAACCATCGTCAATTTTGGCCATCTCTTCGGTAAAACCCAATCTATATCCTTTTTTTTCTAAAAATCGTTCATTTAGGATATCTTGACGCATATTACGATACGCGAAAACGGCACCGGCTACTGTCGCTGTTAAAACTACTATTACTATTATCTTGACAAGCTCAATTTTCTTATCCAACGCCATTCTTGAATTTCATCATAAATCTTGTTTTTAGACCAGTTGTTTTCGTTTTTACCTATGGCTTTCAACAGGTCTTTGGTGTCACCTTTTTATTGCTGCCAAAGATTAACCAAACAGCGAAAGTTATCTCCCAAAGCCCACCGAGACCAAGAAGATATATGCTCCATGCCTTTCCAAACAGCTCCATCATAAAGCCAAAGGCAAAAACAGCATAGCCTATCGCTCCCCAAATTGCCAGCCAGGATGGGGTGATTTTGTGTTTAAGCAATGTCAAACACATCGGAATGCTGCCAACTCCTAACACCAGCATCGCGAGAAAATATCCCAGGTCGCCAGATATGCCCCCATTCAAGAATATTGTTGAGAGCGCTAGGGCTTCAAATATTCTTGTAAAAAGATAAATATTGCCAACCAACGGATTATACAGCTTCAATATTTTTCTCAATAAAATCCCTATAAACAGAACCATTACCGAGTTGGCGACAATTAGCGATGCGCCTAAATATTTTTCCAAATTATCATTGCTTTCGAACAGTTGGCTTCCGAGACCATATGCTAAAAATGCCAATAGAAAGAAAGCTCCGATAATCCGGGCATTAAAAATTACAACTGAATTGCTTTTGTCTTGCATTTTCTATTCTTTATAAAGTCGAGCGCAAGTATTGTTAAAGACAGTATAGTACTGACAATTACAACCCAATAGCTATATTCATCGTACTTGTTGTCGGCCAATGTGTTCACCAGCATTATTATAAAAAGCGCCGGGCAAACGACCCAAAAATTTCCAAGAAAGAGATAGCTCGCTCCCAACAACAATCCGATAAATCCCATAGTAGCGGCCAACTCTATATCTTGGAACAGCGAATCAACGTAAAACGAGAGAAAGAAAGTGGAAAACAATAGACTTGATAGCAGTGGGTACCGCGTTTTGATACTTATTAGCTGAGAAACTCCCCAAACGACATAAAAAATCGCAATCGCAAAAACCGCCAAAAAAGTTGATCTTGTTTTCACACATCTGGAATTTGGACTATACAAGAATAGTCGTCTCGCTCATAAGTGTAAAAGGAAAGGCGTTAAGTTTTTGTGAAGAAATGTCGTGCCTGTCGGCTTGAGACAATGCCTTGCCTCAACCGTTAAGTATTGGATACAATATGTCCTTTTGGGATTAGAAAGGAGTTGTTAGTTTTCTATCTGCAGTTTTCGTCTATAAAATGTTCAAACACTTCGATAATGGATTCACGCTCATCACAAAACATGCCTGTCCGCAAAAAGTTGGAAACAGTGTCGCTGCCATTTTTAAGTACAAGCCACTCCCCGTATTGCTGTTTTTCCATTATTCTGCTGGCAACCCATGCGGCCGAAAACCGACCGATTTCTAAAAACAGGGCCTTTGGATTATCGTCAGTGCCTCTCAACTTATAAGAGTCGTATAAATGAAGCGAAAGTGATTTTATCTCCTTATTGGTAGCTTTATCAAGACAGAAATCCTGGGCAAGCAATATCTCCATGCAAAGAAACGCGACACCCGGCACACATCCCCTGCCATCCCAGTAACTGAAACCGGAGAGGTTAGAATACTGATACTCCATGGAGCAGTATTTGCTTATAAGTTCGGATGAGGCATCTGCCCTCGACTCCAATGTTTTGTAAGCGTTAAAAGTTGATGAGAACCTATCATAGAACTCCTGATAGTTGTTGTAGGCGGCAAAGTCACCATATAGCGGGTTTTCAAGAATAGATTCTATCACCCCCTTTGTGGACATAATATTAAGCACACTTTTGGGTATCTGACATGCCTCGACCATCTGCTCATGGTTTTCAAAATTATTCCACTCGGGTGAGCCCGGGCGGACAGGGTAGATATAACTATCGCTCGCCCGCTTTATAGATGATAAGGCGACAACATTATCGTCATGAAACAATTCATTGTTCGCGGGCTCGCTGCAATTGGTCAAGAGAAACAATCCGCCAACAAGTAACAAAACAATATTTCTGATTTTCATGACTACCTGGGTATTTATCGGTTATTTCAATTAAATCTTCAATAGTAGATTGATTTAATATATGGATACGCATGACATTACACTCTTACCGGGAACCAACGACAATAATAATAATGCAATTTACAAAAATTTTTTCAATTAAAAATTAAAAATATTTAAGGGAGCGCTATTTGATCTTATTGTCGGTTAAACAACTATTTTTACGGAACAATAGATTCAAAGAGCGGTTTTGGGCGAAACGCTGTTATCTCCGGTCAGGGATATTGCCCGGAATATACCGGTATAAAAACGACGATATGGGATCACTAAACGCGATGCTGATGGGTGAGTTGATAAGGGGATGCGATAGGTTGTCGGCCTCCTCGAGAAACTCCGTTTCAGATTTCGTTTTGAGCCGGGAATCCCCTTCGGGCGGCTTTATGGACAGGGTCGGCCGGCCCGACGTCTATTATACCTTTTTCGGGTTGGCATCGGCTTTCGCTTTGGGGTTGCGTCTGAATGACAGCCATAAACGGTTTCTGGAGGCTATTGACCCCTCAACGCTGGATCTTCCCAACTATGCGGCTTACATGGGTTCCCTCGGACTCTCAAGATATTTTTCCCTGCTAAAAAAAATGCGTTCCGTGTTGGTACGATCGGCCGCACGGCTCCCCCTGAGGGCTAAAAAGAACCCGTTGACACAAAAATTTCCGCTGACGCCCGAAAGTTCGCCATACACAATTTTTCTGTCGCTTATGGGTTCGGCCATATCGGCTGATGACCGGGGACCGATCTTGGATGCCCGTGAACGGATTGACGCTTTTCATGTCGATTCTGGTGGATGGAGCAACATAAAAGGGAACAGTGAGGCCTCACTTAACGCGACGGCGGCGGTGTTGGCTATGTTCGGCCATGCCCGCGTAAAAGTCGATGAAAACGACATAAAATGGCTTAAAGCCCAACAACTGCCGTTGGGCGGCTTCCTTTCGTCATCAAAAGCGCCGTTACCTGACCTGCTGTCCACGGCCACGGCGTTGGCGGCCCTGAAGATGACGGGCGAAAAACCCGATTATCCGGTTGTGGATTTTATCCAGTTTCACTGGCGCTCCGACGGAGGGTTCGCATCGACATTTATGGACGAAAAGACCGATTGTGAATACACTTTTTATGGCCTCCTCGCTTTGGGCGCATCGCATCGATAGAGTCGATTAATACTTCTATTGTCCGCTATAACCGGTTTTTATCCCTTCTTTTTCTTACTTTTGTGGCTGAAAAATTTTAAGGACAATAATTTCACCACAATGCATTGCACGAAAAGGATAACCGAAGATATGAGCTGGGTTGGGGGAAGCGACCGCCGACTGGCTCTTTTTGAGAACGTATTTCCCATCCCCAGGGGTGTCTCTTACAACTCCTACTTGATCGAGGACGAGAAGACCGTTCTATTGGACACTGTCGATAGGGCCATAAGTACCCTCTTCTTTGAGAATATAGAGCATATCCTGGGCAACAGGAGGCTCGATTATCTTGTGGTTAACCACATGGAGCCGGACCATGCGGCCACAATGGCGGAGTTGGTCATGAGGTATCCCGAAATAAAGATTGTTGGCAACACGAAGACCCTGGCCATGATAAAACAGTTTTTCAATTTCGATGTCGACAGCCGTTTTGTAACTGTCAAGGAGGGGGATACCCTATCAACAGGCAGGCACCTCTTTACCTTTTATATGGCGCCCATGGTTCACTGGCCGGAGGCGATGGTAACGTACGACAACAGCGATAAGATTCTCTATTCGGCCGATGCTTTCGGCACTTTCGGGGCTATCAACGGCAATCTGTACGCCGATGAGGTCAACTTTGAATCGGAGTGGCTCCCCGATGCCAGAAGATATTACACCAACATTGTGGGCAAGTACGGAAACCAGGTACAGGCGCTTCTCAAGAAATTTGGATCGGTGGATATCAAAATGATCTGCCCGCTGCACGGTCCGGTATGGAGGGAAAATCTCGGCTGGTTTATCGACAAATACATTAAATGGAGCACCTATGAACCGGAAGAGACTGCCGTGATGATAGCCTACGGGACCATTTACGGGGGCACCGAGAATGTGGCCAATATCATAGCTTCAAAGTTGGCCGATGCGGGTGTCAGGAACGTGGCTATGTACGATGTGGCGGGAACACACCCGTCGGTTATCGTTTCCGAAAGCTTCAGGTGCAGCCATCTGGTCTTCGCTTCGGCATCGTATAACGCCGGAATCTTCGGGAGCATGGAGACCGCTCTGTTGGATCTCAAGGCCCACAACCTACAGAACAGGAAGGTGGCTTTGATAGAAAACGGAACATGGGCGCCAACCGCGGGAAAATATATGGTCAACCTTTTCGGGTCGATGAAAAATATCGAGATTATCGGCGATATGGTTACAATAAAATCGACCATCAAGGAGGATCAGCTCGCGGATATAGAGGCTCTTGCGTGTAAAATCGCCGAATCGATGGGGATATCGGTTCAATAGGTGTACCTGCCTTTGTTAACGGTGGCTTTTCCGTATTCTATGGCCCGGGAGGGACAGTAATGTATGCAAGCCAAACATTGGGTGCAGTTGTCGCCCCAAACCGGCTTGCCATCGACAAGGGCAATGTTCCCGGTAGGACATCTCTTCGCGCATACTCCGCAGGAGTCGCAGTTGTCGGTTACCCTGTAAGGCCTGGCATCTATGGCGTATTTACAGAACATTTTGTATATAAGGCCCGATTTGAGGAATGTAAACGATCCCTTGGTGTAACTCTCCATGGGGCTGTCTTCCGCTATCGCCCTGATGGGCCGCGGCAGAAACTCCTTGGCGCTTTCCCTCTTCGATAGTTCCACCTCTTTTGGATCCACGTCGAACCCCGGCAGACAGATGTAGCTGTTGGGCATGGTAATTGAATAGGCGTGATGGCATCTCCACTCTTTGCCCGCCAACAGATCCAGAAACATTTTCCGGGTATTCCCGCACTCGTCGCCGCACGTGAATATCCCGTATATAAGCTGTCCGTTATAACCGTTCAGCAGCAGTTTTCCGATGAAATTCCTTACCAATGGGGGTATGCCCCAGGAGTGCACGGGAAAGACAAATCCTATCTTCTCATCCGGCTTCGCGGAGAAAGAGGGCTCACCGGCTCCGGCCCTGAAATAGTCGCCCATGGCTACAAGCTTGTTGTTGAAGCTGTCCGCGACCGTCCTAGCTACCCACCTGGAGTTGCCAGTACCCGAAAAATAAAATACCATATAAAAATCAAATTATTAATCGCGCTAAATTATTGTTTTTTCTCCTGTTTGCCAATCGCCTTCCAATATGAAATCTTTCCGCTTTTTATTGTTCCCTTTTGGATCAGGCAGGGCCCGGTAACTAATACGGCCTCAACAGGGCAATTGACACTTTTTATGCTTCCCCCTTGGATCAAGGCCCGTTATTCCCCTCTCAGCTCCTCTATCAACCGTCTGTTTTGCAGGTTCCTTACCGAGATAAGCAGGGTAACCAAACCGATGGCGAACATCGACAAGGCCAACACAAGAAGAACGGTGAACGGAGAGCCGCCGGAACTCCTCAGGGATGGCATGGTGGCCGTGATCCCCGACACTATGCCCGTAACTATTCCCCATATCAGCATCATTACCTGGTCTCTCAACAGGAGCCCCCGGATCCGCGCTTTTTTGTATCCAAAGGCGTTCATCAGGGCGAACTCCTTCCTCCGTCTGTTGAAGTTGCTCGCGAGGATAAAGCCCAAACCTGCCGTTCCCAGTACTATTCCAAAAACTCCCAGTATCATGAAGACGTCGAGGTAGGTGTTGTTGACGGTAAAGAACGACGCCAGCTTCTCTATTGATGGCTCCACGGAGGGTCCGTACATGTAAAGCGCATCTATAAATCCCTGGCGGTAGGTGTCCGGTTTCCCCTTGTCGCCGTCGATCAGGAAGACCGAAGAGCCGTCAACCGACGGAAACCATTTCTCGAAATTATCTTTTCCAATAAGCAGATACCCCTGGAATACCGATGAGTTGAGCCCGGCTCCGATAACAATGTTCAGAATCTGCCCGTTTTCCGCGGCATATTTGATGGTGTCGCCCGCCTTCATCCTGAAGCTCCACTCCAGTACGGTTTGGTCGGCTATCCCGTAAATCGTGTTTTCCCCGGGCTTCTCTTCAAGGATTGTCCACGGATTTTCCCCCTGCCATCCCTTTATTTTCGACGCGAAGGAGAACGAACCCCTGTCTGTGAATTCGCTTACCGGTATTCCCAGGATTGCCGGAGAGGTTACCTGGTTGATGTTCAGGCAACTGGCGTTGTCGCCCGACATTTTTTTCATCTGCGCGAAATGGATATCCTCCATTTCGCCGTAGTCGAACCCCATCTCGAAACGACCCCGATCGCTGTTCAGATCCTCCGTTACCGGAACGGCGGTTTCGGCCCACAGCAGGTATCCGCCGGTGCCGCCCGAGGGGAGAAGCATCGACTCGGTGGTCGTCTTTTTGTTCGCTCCGGTAATGGCCACGGCGAAAATTCCCGCCGCCAGGAATATCGCGGGAGTTATGATTTGCGCGATATGGCGGGAGTAGAAGAGACCCGAATAGTTGGAGCGCAACTCCTTGGCGCCAAGATAATATTGGCGCATCGACAGGATAAAAACGATGAACACCAGGATGCCGGCGACAAACGATAGTGAAGTCGCGTTCCGGGGGAAAAGCAGGGAGGCGATTATCGCCGCTACCGCCGCTATCAGGGCAAGGATCAGATATACGCGGTTGCCTGACGATGACCGGGGCGACATGCTCTGTTTGATCCCCTTTTCGGAGGCCGCGAGAAACTTTTTCAACCTGAAGAGTACCACCGCGACAGTTACCGCCAACGTGGAGATAAAGCCCGTGAAAAGCGGCCAAAAGCCGAACCCGGGGGTTATGGTGTCGGTTTGGACCGTGCCGATCCAGACCGAGTTGAGGGCCTTCACAATGACAATGTTGAAGAGATATCCCGCGAATGAACCTGCCAGGGATGCCGCCAGGGCTATCATGGCGGTCTCGCCGATAAGCAACATCCTTATATTTTTTCTGTTGTATCCAATGGCATGGTAGGTTATAAGCTGGCCTCTCTTGGAGTCGAACCACAAAGCCAGCGCCATGGAGAGCAGTATCACGCAGGAGAATATGATAAACATGCTCAGACCGAGAAAAAGGGAGCTGAAATCGACCCCATTACTGGCCGCTTTTATGTTGGCGTTTTTGGTGTCGGTTACGGTGAACCCGGCTACATCCGGTCGGATTGCCCCCTTAAGCGTTGAGGCGATAATTTCGGGGTCGCTTCCCGCCGGGAACCTCACCGCCGTGGCGCTGCCAAAATTGTTTCCCCACAACTTTTCGCCCTCGGGAAAAGTTAGGAATGCCTTTGGAGTTCCCTGGTATTTATCCCAGTAATCCTCGTCCTTGCTCCTTATCCTCTCCAGAAGTATCGGAACTCCGGCGTCCCAGTTGGAACATGACACGCTACCGCTGATACCGGGAAACTCCGGCATCAACGACGGATCCAAAAGGTCGCTGTCCCACTCCAGGATACCCGCAACGGTAAAGAGTCCGGACCTCTCTTCCATATCCCTGCCGGAGTCGGTAGCGAACCAGGTAAGGTCCAGGGTATCGCCTGTGCCCAATCCCAGGTCTTCCGCCAACCATGGGTTGACAATCACCTCGTTGCCCCGCAACTCTCTTCCCAATATTTCGGGTGGCAGCGCCGCCGCGAAAGAGTAGGGGGTGGAGTCGGTGCCGGTGTTGAACGAGTTGACCATATAGGTGATTATCGGCATGGCCGACGGTACGGCCTTGACAATATCATCAACAATCCCCTTGTCTATAAATATCCTGTCACTGATTATCTCCGGTTCGCCCCTTTTTTCGGAGACCCTTACGGAGAGCCCGATATCGGTTATCCCCATGTTCTCCGCCAAGATCCCCGAAAAATATTGGGTGCCCCGTTTCAGGTCGTCAGTCAACAACATCCTGTTGGCGCTCTCCCCCATATCGCTTATGTTCATGAATATATTGGCCTGCTCCATCTGGCTGACTCCCAGGTAGAAATCCCCCATCTCCCCATCGTCCAGTATTTTGGCCACTCTCATTATCTTCCTTATTGTTGTCTCCTCTTCCGATGGCGCGAACGGGGCATTGTCCGGGAGCGGGTCGGTATCCTTGAACCGTATCATTATCTCTTCTCCCTCATTGA
>DUOU01000226.1 GCA_012838685.1 Bacteroidota bacterium
AAAACCATCATTACTTTTGAACATTAGAATGTTTTTCAAGATAAAAAATCATTACTTTTGACTATTATACCTTAAATTTTGAAAAACAGGGATCCATTTTCTTAGGTTAAGAACTTATACCTAACAAATATAACATTTATTGGAGCTTATAATATTTAAAGTTCTTTAAATTAATTTGACAATTAGACCAACAACCTTTAATTAACCCAACTTGCTGGTCATAATTTCAAAAACATTTAAACTTTTTCTGTTCCGGTTTTTCAATATTTCGCCACAAGTGGCATCCATCTGCCGCCACCGAGGGATTTGGAGGAGACCCTTAGCACGGGGGGCGCTTGGAACCTCTTGTATTCGTTGAAGTTGATCAGGCGGATTACCTTATCGACTGTTTCCCTGTTGATTCCCTTGCCTGAGATAGCCTTCGCGGGTTTTTGTAACTCAATATACTGGTATAGTATCTCATCGAGTATATCATAATCGGGCAGGGAGTCGCTGTCAAACTGATCGGGCCGCAGTTCAGCCGAAGGCGCTTTGGCAATTATATTGGCGGGTATGATCTCTTTTTCGCGGTTGACATATCTGGCCAACTTGTAAACATCTGTCTTGTAAACATCGCCCAATACCGAGAGTCCTCCGGCCATGTCGCCGTACATAGTACTGTATCCGACCGCCGCTTCGCTTTTGTTGGAGGTGTTCAGCAGCATGTTGCCGAACTTGTTGGAGATGGCCATAAGTATCACCGTCCTGGTGCGGGCCTGAAGGTTCTCTTCGGTGATATCGGCCTCTTTTCCCGCAAAAGTGGTGGCCAGGATTCTTTTGTAGGCGCCGAAAGTCTCTTCTATGCTGATAATATCATAGGGTGTTCCCAATTTTTCGGCCAATTTTACGGAGTCGGTCACTGAGTGGTTCGATGAGTATCTCGATGGCATCAACACCGCCCTGACATTTTCCGGTCCCAGTGCTTCGGCGGCGAGTACCAGAACCAACGCCGAATCGATGCCGCCGGAAAGTCCCAGCACCGCGGTGCGTATGGATGTCTTTCCGAAATAGTCCCTTATTCCCGCCACCAAGGCTTTATTGATCAGAGGTACAGGATCGTATACAAGTGGTTGACGTTTCACGGAAATATTGGCTATCTCATCCAGCTCAAAACTCTTTACCGACTCTTCGAAGAATGGGAGCCGTTCCACTATTTCACCGTTTGGATCGATAACCATCGACGCTCCGTCAAATATCAGTTCGGTATTGGCGCCTGTCTGGTTTACCATAACGATCGGTACATGGTGTTTTTTCGCTTTGTTCCTGAAAACATCGGTTTTGCTCTCTATCTTGTTGTAGGAGAATGGCAATGCCGAGATGTTGATTATCAGGTCGGGTTTATGCTTCGCGAGTTCGTCCATTGGCGAGATAAGGTAGCGCCTGCTTTTCTCGAAGTTGTTGTCGGACTGCTGTTCGTCCCATAGATCCTCGCAGATTGTCAGGGCGATACGTTTACCCTTGAATTCGAAGTTGCCGAAGCTCTCGCCGGGCTCGAAATACCTGTATTCGTCGAATGTATCATAGGTGGGAACAAGGGCCTTATTGGCTGTGAACAATATTTTGCCTTCGGAGACTACAAAGGCCCGGTTAAAGAGCTTTTTTCCCTCGTTGCGACTGTTTGTCGCGGGGGAGCCGATTATAGCG
>DUOU01000019.1 GCA_012838685.1 Bacteroidota bacterium
CATCGTTAATGAAATTGCCAAATCTACTGGTATAGAAAAAGTTACAGTTCAGAAGACTGTCGAAGCCATGATGGAAACCATTAAGGACTCTTTGGTTGCCGGAGAAAATGTTTATTTAAGAGGTTTCGGTAGCTTCATAGTAAAAAAGAGGGCAGAAAAAATTGCCAGAAATATTTCAAAAAATATTCCTATTAAAATTGAAGCGCACTACGTACCGGCTTTCAAGCCTTCCAAATCATTTGTAAACAGAGTTAAAACCAGTAATAAATAACCGTTATGCCAAGCGGAAAGAAAAGAAAAAGACATAAAATGGCCACCCACAAACGTAAAAAACGTTTGCGCAAGAACAGACATAAAAAGAAATAGAAGGATCGTTGGGTGGTTTTTAATTATCATATAGTGAACCTAAAGATCATCAGGTCTTTAGGTTCATTTCTTTTATATTAATGTTCATTGGTCTTGATGCTCACTATTAACCATATAGTCGTTATGGTACAGTTGGTTGTGACATGGAACCAAGACCTGTTAATTCTGAATTATTTTATTCGTGGCAGACAAAGAACTCATCGTTAATGTAAGCGAATCCGAGGTTACTTTGGCGTTACTGGAGGACAAACAACTTTTTGAGCTTGACAAGGAAAAGAGGTTTGCAAAGTTTCAGGTAGGTGATGTTTTTTTGGGTAAAGTCAGGAAAATAATGCCCGGTCTGAACGCGGCATTTGTAAATGTAGGTCATGAAAAAGACGCTTTTCTTCATTACCAGGATTTAGGTCCGAACTTTAGAACCCAGAATAAATATTATTTGCATGCTTTGCAGCGACAGGGGAAGGTTATGCCCATCCAGAAGTTTAAATTTGATCCCGAGATCAAAAGGGATGGAGTTATTTCTGATATTTTGGTACAAGGCCAGACAGTTTTAGTTCAAATTACAAAAGAGCCAATATCAACAAAAGGTCCCCGCTTATCTTCTGAAATTTCCCTTGCAGGGAGGAATCTTATACTTATGCCGTTTTCGGATAAGGTTTCCATATCTTCTAAAATTGAGAGCAATGAGGAGAAAAACAGGCTCAAAACACTTCTATTAAGTATTAAGCCAAAGAATTACGGGGTAATTGTAAGAACGGCAGCTGAAGGAAAAAGGGTTGCCGTACTGGATGCCGAGCTCAGAGAGTTGTTGGAAAAATGGGAGAGAGGATTCTCCACCATAAAAAAAGAGATAAAAACTCCCAGGATCCTTATCGAGGAGATGCCCCGATCTGTCGCGATACTCCGGGATATGTTCAGCCCCTCCTTTTCAAGTATCCACATAAACGATCCACTTTTTGCCGTTGAGATCAGGAATTATATCAAAGAGATCGCGCCGGATAAGGTAAAGATTGTACGCGAATACACCGGTAGTATCCCAATTTTTGAACATTTTGGTGTCAACAAACAGATAAAAACACTGTTCGGGCGCACAGTGTCTATTAAGCGCGGCGCGTACCTGATAATTGAACATACTGAGGCGTTACATGTCATTGATGTGAACAGTGGAAATCGGATTCGTTCGGGAAATGATCAGGAAACCAATGCATTGGAGGTAAATTTAGAAGCGGCAAGAGAAATCTCTCGTCAGTTGAGGTTGAGGGATATGGGCGGTATAATCGTGATAGATTTTATCGATATGACCCTTAATGAGCACAAACAGAAGGTTTACGACGTTATGAGGGATCTCATGGAAAACGATCGCACCAAACACACAATTTTACCCTTGACCAAATTTGGTCTTATGCAGATAACAAGGCAGAGAGTCAGACCGGTAGTGAATATAGTCACGGATGAGAAATGTCCGGCTTGCCAGGGGAAAGGGACTGTCCGTCCCGCTTTGCTTTTTATTGATGAAATTGAAAAAGACCTTGCTTTCATCGTCAAAAAGATAAAGACCAAAAGTATTGTTCTCCAGGTTCATCCCTTTGTTGCCTCTTATCTGAGCTACGGTTTGGTGCCTGTCTACGCAAAGTGGAGTCTTCGTTACAAAATTCACTTAAAAGTTCGCTCTATATCATCATACCATACCCTTGAGCATAGTTTCCTGGACAAGGATAACAACGAGATCGACTTCACGTAACGGCAATTTCCCCGTTTTTTATATTTTTGCGTTTTATTGGTACCAGTAGTATTGGCATTGGATTTTAATACTATCAAAAAAACAGTCAAATATTCATGGCCAGAAAATTGTCCGTTATAATTCTCTCCTTGTTTGTTTCGGTATCGGTCAGCGGCCAGATCATTGATCCCGTGATATGGAGCTTCGGATACGAGAGTATAGGAGAGAATCAATATGAAATAGTTCTGAGGGTCTCTATTGAAGAGGGTTCCCATATTTATGGGATGGAGGTGCCCGAAGGAGGTCCTATAGCGACAAATATCAGGTTTGCCGAGGATAAACGACTATCTTTTGAGAACAATATTGTCTCCAACATACAGCCAAACAAGAAATATGATGAGGCTTTTGAGATGGAGATAGCGACATTTGAAGGCAAAGTAGAATTCAGACAACCGATAAAAAGCACAGTTTCTGATTTTACTGTTCGGGGATATGTTGAATATATGTCGTGTAACAATATCTCATGTTCTCCCCCAAAGGAGGTTGAGTTCAGTATTGCTGTTGGTGGAGGAGATCCGGAAGATACGGGGTTTTTTTATGAAAATTTGCCTACTACCGAAAAGAGAGGTCTGTTAGGATTTTTTATCGCATCTTTTTTGCTGGGTCTGGTTGGAGTTCTTACCCCCTGTGTTTATCCGATGATACCGCTAACGGTAGCTTTTTTCTCCAGGGGAAGGGGAGAAAAGAAAAAAGGAGTTCTTAACGCGCTTATTTTCGGAATATCCATTGTAATAATATATTCTTCAATTGGAATAATTATATCCCTTACAGGAGCCGGAGCCGGATTCGCCAATGCTTTGAGCACCCATTGGATACCAAATATTATATTTTTCCTCTTGTTTGTTGTTTTCGCCATCTCTTTCTTGGGGGCGTTTGAAATAACTCTGCCCTCAAAATGGTCCAATGCTGCCGACTCAAAGGTCGATAAAGGGGGGATAATAGGTTCTTTCTTTATGGCTCTCACCACCGTGATAGTCTCTTTTTCCTGCACAGGGCCAATAGTGGGCGGTCTGCTTGTAGAGGCGGTCAGAGGAGATATCTTAAGGCCCACTGTTGGAATGTTTGCCTTTGGTTTGGGCTTTTCGGCCCCATTCACGCTATTCGCCCTTTCACCCAAATTGTTGGACATTATGCCAAAATCAGGATACTGGCTCAAAACAGTAAAAGTTGTTCTTGGGTTTCTAATGTTGGCTTTCAGTATGAAATTCCTGATGGTAATAGATTCCGTTTATTCACTGGGAATACTTACGCGTAAATTATATCTTGCTATTTGGATAGTTTTATTCCTGATATTGGGTTTTTATCTTTTAAGCACATATTTTCAGGCAGTTAGAACAGGCAAGAAAAAAGGTATCGGTCTGTTCATAATGTCATTGGCTTCGGCAGGAATAGCTGTTTACCTGGCAACGGGTTTTTTTGGATCACCATTGAAAGCTGTTTCGGCTCTACTCCCGGCAGAAAAAATCGAAAAAAATCCAGGAAATCAACCTAACGGAGATGGGATATTGAGTTTTGGAAACAGTTTGAACGGTGCTAACGCTCCAAAGTACAGCGATCTCTTCTCGTTGCCATATGGTTTGGCCGGGTTTTTCGACCTCGATGAGGGTCTGGCCCATGCCAGGAAGGTAGGCAAGCCCGTTTTAATAAACTTTAAAGGACATGCTTGCGCTAATTGCAAGAGAATGGAAGCAAGAGTGTGGTCCAATCCGGATGTTGCAAGGCGGCTGGAAAATAATTTTGTTATAATAGCCTTGTATGTCGACGACAGAACCCAACTCCCTGAAAGCGAGTGGAGAATATCTATGGTTGATGGTAAGATCAAAAAAACTATTGGAAAGATAAATGAGGACATTGAGATTTCCAGGTACAATACCAACGCCTTACCTTACCACGTAATAGCCGATCATAATGGAAATCCCCTGAACCGGCCTTCATTTACCAACCTTGATATTGAAAGCTATATCAGTTGGCTTGACGAAGGGTTTTCTAATTTTAAATAAGAACATCCCAAAAACTTTTTTCAAAAAAAAGTATCCACAAGGTTGTATTGTATCGAAATATGGCTTAAATTTACGATGAAGTTTTGATAACTTTGTTGTCGTTGTTGATAACGAAATGCTAGCGGTTGCCGGTATTGTCCCGGTGATAATTTCCGGCCGCGGACGTTGAATAATATTAAATGCCATGAAGCGATCAATCCTTTTAATTGTTGCGGTCTTGCTGACATTATCGGTCAGTGCGCAGACACAAGAAGAAGTTACGCCTATTGTTATATCTAGTGCCGGTGGTTACAGTGAGAAAGCCTCTATTTCATTGAGCTGGACACTTGGAGAGGCTTTTCTGCCTTATTCTTTTAATGTCGGCAATCAGCTTATACTGACCCCTATTACCCAGCCGACATTGTTCGCATCAGATGTTCAAAATGAAATATTTCCCTTTGTGGAGGTGAAGATATATCCCAACCCGGCAAGTGAATTTATCCGGATAACTTTTGAATATCCACTGGAAGCAGGGATAGATGTTTTTTTAATGGACATTCAGGGTAAGTTGTTGCTAAGGGATTTTTTAGGGACAATGTCAACGGAAATGATCATAAATATGCAATCATATAGTCCCGGTGTTTACCTGTTGCGTCTTGTCCGGGGAAAACTGACCAATGTTTACAGGATAGTTAAGATTTAAGACTCTCCGACATCTATTCGCGGCATATTTTTTAATTGGTATTAAATCCGATAATTGATAATTGATGAGTTTTTGGCGCGTTATCTTATTAAATTGCGTACCGGAAAATTTGACGTACAGATGAAACTTAGCCGGTTGTTATTCAGTATGTTGTTCAGTGCTGTTTTGTTTGGCTGCACTGATACAGGCATAAAAACCAACAGAAAGATACAACGTATACATAATGATCTCTTTACTGTCGATGCCCATTCAGCTTCCGCCATAAATTTTCTTTACAAAAAGAATTTTGATCCCGCCCGGTTGAACGATTTTGGAAGTTTTGATTATCCAAGGATGGAACAGGGGGGGCTTGACGCCTGTTTTTTCGCTATTTTCCCGGGCAAGAACATCAAGGGAGAATCGAATATTGATATAACATTCAAAAGGATTGAAAAAACAGTTGATGCGATAGCGAATAGTATCGCTGATAATCCGGATATTGTTGAAGCGGCTCTGCATCCGGATGATGGATACAGGATAGTAAAGGAGGGAAGAAAAGCCATTTATATGGGTGTTGAGAGTGGATTCGCGATCAATTCCGTGGAAATGGTAAAAGAATACTTTGATATGGGGATAAGGTATATGACCCTCTGTTTAAACATAAATAGCCTGTTATGTGACTCATCGACCGATCCCAAAGGAGCGGAGCATAATGGAGTCTCTCAACTGGGTATGGATGTAATTGAGGAGATGAACCGATTGGGTATGATGGTTGATGTTTCAAATGTTAGCGATAAATCGTTCAACGATATTCTTGAACACTCAAAGGCTCCAGTGATAGTTTCCCACTCTGCTTGCAGAGCGCTATGTTCCAACCATAGAAACATATCAGACGAGATGTTACTCCGATTAAAGGGGAATGGGGGTGTTGTCAATATCACCTTATTATCGCAGCTGCTCAAAAGTCCCGGAATTGATAATAATAGTGTCCAACAAAAACTATCTGATCTGAAAGAAAAGTATAAGGATCTTATAAAAGCGGATCCCGCAAGATATGGGGATGAATATAACATAGAAAGAGAGAGAATAGTGAAAGAAAGCGGACAAAATGCCTCCGTGGCTGATCTGGTAGACCATATTGAACATGTAATTCAGGTAATAGGTATAGATTATGTTGGGATCAGCAGCGATTTTGATGGGGGCGGTGGTGTTGATGGTTGTAAGGATGTGACTGAAATTGAAAACATTACAAGAGAACTGATATTAAGGGGCTATTCAAGATCGGAGATTAAAAAGATATGGGGAGGAAACTTTATGAGAGTTTTTAGGGAAGTTGCCAAAGTGGCCGAAAGAAATTAATTTTAAATAATAACCCCTTTCATCTCTTTTTTCTGAAAAAAAAGTGCCACCTTTGGTTATTAATCAATTTATTATTTAATCATGAACATTTACGTAGGAAACCTTCCGTACAAAATCAGGGATAAGCAACTGATGGGTCTTTTTCAGTCTTATGGTGAAGTCTCTTCGGCAAGGGTAATTATTGAGAAAGAATCCGGTAGGAGCAAGGGTTTCGGTTTTGTCGAAATGCCCAATGATGAAGAAGCAAATTCGGCCATTAAAGAACTTAATGGATCGCTGGTTGAAGGCAGAAACATTGTTGTCAATGAATCAACTGTTGAAAGATCATTTGGCAGGGGCGAACAGCGACGGATATAGTCGTAAGTAAGATAGCTTCAGAAGATAACAAAAGCGATGGAAGGAGTATATGATATTTTAAAAATATCTTTGCCCGCGTTAATTGTATTTCTTACGGCTTGGCTTGTGCTCCGTAATATGATCAAAAATGATCAGGAGAAGCGGCGCCAGGAGATTGTGCTTCAAAACAGCCGGACAATCGTTCCGTTAAAGTTGCAAGCATACGAGAGGGTTGTTCTTTTTCTTGAAAGGATTTCTCTTGAGTCATTATTGGTGCGTGTCTCCACCCCGGGAATGTCGGCCCAGCAATTGCATTCAGCCCTTTTAACCACTATTAGAACCGAGTTTGAACATAACCTGTCACAACAGGTTTATATTAGCCCGCAAGCGTGGGAAGTTGTAAGGAATGCCCGCTCTAATATGATAAAAATAATCAATAGTGAATTTGAGAAACTGCCTGGTGAGGCCTCTTCATTGGATTTCAGTAAGAAGCTTATTGAAAAAGTAATGGAGATAGATAAAGAGCCGACCAGGGCGGCCATTGATTATATTAAAGGAGAGATTGGAAGGATGATTTGAGAGGTAAAGAGGCAAATAAAAAAGAGCCCGGAGCGTTATGCATTCAGGCTCTTTTTTTTAAATGTACCATGCTTATAACAACTCTACGCTTCTCTTGACAAAATCGCTCAAAGCCTCTCCTTTCAACATATTGTTCGCCAAAAGGGCAAGATCAATCAGTTGTCTCACATCTTTTTTACCGGCTCCGAATGATTCCAGGATTTTTTCTCTGTTATCCTCAATCTCTTTCAGCTCAGATCTCAGTTTTTCCAGATCATCTTTCTCGAACTGACTGATTTCTTCCTCTTTTTTCTTTTTGTGCTCTCCCTCCATAAAGGCAATCTCTTGGTTTAGTCTCTCCCTCTCTTTATCGTTAGCTAATAGCTTTTCGCCTTCAGTATTGATCAACTCATCGTTTATCCTGGTTATAAGAGGATGGTTAGGGTTTATAACGATATTGTAGCTATCCGGCATCTCTCCATAAAAACTCATACCTCCGCCCAGAGCCGACATGTCTTTCATCCTGCGCATATATTCCGATTGGGTAATTATCATGGGCGTGTCATTGTCATCCAGCACTTCAAATTCAATATTGAATATGGCGCCCGATTTAGGCTCATATTTGAACACTTTTCTCAGGTCATTTTTTTGGGCTTCGGAAAGTACGGAATCTTTCGATGACTCTTTAGGAATCAGTCTGTCGACAGTATCCGAATCGACTCTCACAAATTTCGAATTTTCAAATTTGCTTTCCAAATGGCTTATCAGGTGTAAATCAAGCTGACCATTCATAAGTAGTACGTCATACCCCCTGTTTTTTGCTTTTTCAATATATGCGTATTGATCTGTTTTATCGGTGGAGTACAGATATACAAGAGATTTGTTCTTGTCAGTTTGGTTATCTTTTATAAGATTTTTATATTCCTCAAATGTGAAATATTTTCCGTCGCAATTCTTGAACAGAGCGAAGTTAACCGCTTTTTCGTAGAATTTTTCTTCGGATATCATTCCATAGTTGATGAACAACTTAAGATCGTCCCATTTTTTCTCAAACTCTTCCCTGTTTTTCTTGAACAGGGAGTTAAGCCTGTCGGCAACTTTTTTCGTGATATGGCCGGAAATTTTCTTTACGTTTGAATCACTTTGAAGATAACTTCTGGATACATTTAAGGGAATATCGGGAGAATCCAGTACTCCATGCAGCAAAGTGAGGAATTCAGGAACAATACCTTCCACAGAATCAGTTACAAATACCTGGTTACAGTAAAGTTGGATTTTATTCTTCTGTATCTCAATATTGTTTTTAATTTTTGGAAAATAGAGTATGCCTGTAAGCTTAAAAGGATAATCAACATTCAGATGGATGTTGAACAGTGGTTCTTCACTGTATGGATAGAGCTCTTTGTAAAAACTGTTATAATCCTCCTCCTTCAGTTCGGATGGTTTACGTGTCCATGCAGGCTTGGTGTTGTTTATAATTTTGTCCCTATCGGTATCCACATATTTACCATCTTTCCACTCTTTTTCCTTTCCGAAAGCGATTTCTATGGGAAGAAATTTGCAATATTTGTTGAGCAGTTCATCGATTCTGGAATCCTCCAAAAACTCTTTCGAATCTTTATCCACATACAACACAACATCGGTACCTCTGCTATCCTTCTCTATCCCCTCAATAGAAAATTCCGGACTACCGTTGCATGTCCATTTAACGGCTTTTGCATCGGTTTGCCACGATTTGGTAAGGACTTCAACCTTTTCAGATACCATAAATGAAGAATAGAAGCCCAAGCCAAAGTGGCCAATAATATTGGTCTGATCCTTATACTTGTCCAGAAAATCGTTCGCGCCCGAGAAGGCGATTTGGTTCAGATATTTGTCCAACTCTTCGGAAGTCATTCCTATGCCCCTGTCGGATACCGTTATGGTTTTTTTCTTTTTATCAACAGAGACTCTTATGGTCAGATCGCCAAGATCCTCCTTAAAGTCTCCCGTAAAGGCCATAGCTTTTAGTTTTTGGGTCGCATCTATCGCATTAGAAACAAGTTCCCTGAGAAAAATCTCATGGTCGGAATAGAGATATTTCTTTATAACTGGAAAAATATTTTCAGTTGTTACTCCAATTTTACCGGATTGCATATCTAAAAAATTTAATATTAAACATAGATTTTGCCTTTTAATCACCAAAAGCTGTGCCATAGGGATATAATGACTATTTGTCATTATTCTTGAATTTATTTTATCTATTTGTCACCTTTTTTTCAAAAAGTGGTTACATTTATGGAGCAAATTAACCGATAATTATATAATCAAATTTTGAAGAGATCTCTGTTTTGGAATGAATAGAGAGTCCTTTCCTGAAAATTAACCCTTAAATTCTATCCAGATGAGACGTATATTACTGTTTTTTGTTTTATTGGCCATTCTACCGGTTGCAAATCTTATTGCACAAAGTAGCGCTGCTCAGGTGAGGAGTTTTCTTGAAATTGTAGACATTAAAACCGGAAAACGAACAGTTGTGGAGTCGTTTGATTACCGCATTGAGGCTCCTAACTGGACACCCGACGGAAAATTTCTTGTATACAACAGTTCAGGAAAACTTTTTAAGATACCAGTTGAGGGGGGTGAGTCCGTTGAGATCTACACCGGGATTGCCAATAGGTTGAACAACGACCATGTTTTAAGTTTTGACGGCACTTTTTTCGCTGTAAGCAGCAGTTATGAGGGAAGTTCAAAAGTGTTCACCGTTCCCTATGAAGGGGGAGAGGCTACACTGGTAACGCCCCTTGGTCCCAGTTATCTTCACGGCATCTCTCCTGATGGGGAAACTTTAGCGTACTGCGCCGGAAGAGATGACAATATGGATGTATATATAATACCCAAATCCGGAGGGGAAGAGATCAGATTGACCTATGCGGAGGGGCTGGATGATGGTCCGGAATATTCGCCTGATGGGAAATATATTTGGTTCAACTCCGTAAGATCGGGTTTGATGCAGGTATGGAGGATGAAAGCCGATGGCGGTGAACAGACTCAAATGACCTTTGAGGAGTCCAACAACTGGTTTCCACATGTTTCTCCTAATGGTAAAAAGGTATGTTATATATCGTATAAAAAAGGAGATGTTGAACCGGGAAGCCATCCCGCGAACAAGAATGTCAGGTTAATGTTGATGAAAGCAAAGGGAGGTGAACCTGAAGTGCTTGTTGAACTTTTTGGGGGACAAGGAACTCTCAATGTAAATTCCTGGTCGCCTGACAGCAAGAAATTCGCATTTGTAAGTTATGAGTTGATAAGCGAGTAGGCCTTAAAAATACATTGGATACCGGAAAAAGAAGAATAAAAACGCGGCCAGCATCAACCCGATAAACAGGGCGACAGCGATAAATGCCCTGTTTCTTCGTTGTTTGAAGATTATTATATTAAACTCGCTTATAAATCGTTTGACAACATTGTGAATCCTGAGGACCATATTGTTGTTGATAGGGATCAACGCATCAACTTTTTGGTTTAATGCCCCTTTGATTTTCTGAAGATTAATAGGTTGGACCAGTAAGATAATACCTCTGCCAGGTAGTGTCTCTTTTACCCTTCCAATAAATTCGTTCAGCATATCAATTTTTTCAACACTCTCCGTGAAACCTATGATGGCTACAACACATAAGTTAATGTTGGCCAATTCTTCGCAGTGTCCGATAAACTGATCCTTATTGTGGAAAGAGGTTACAAGATATCTGGTATTATCCGAGAATCTTTTTCTGATACTTTCGGTATAGTTCCTATGGTCGTCGTAACAGATTATATGTGTTATTTTTGAAGTGGCCATTTAGTTGAATTATTTCTGGTTTCGGATATCAACGTTGGAGTAGAATTTCCAAATGCCCTTTTCAAGAATAAAGGCATCGAAAGAGAGAGCAGATCCATAAGAGGGAACGGAGCTTTCCTCGTTCAAGAATGCGGCCAGATGATCAAAAACAACCGATTTGTTCGAATGAAATCTTAAGCTGACAACACCATCAGAGGAGTATTTCAGAATATGTCTTTTAAGTGTCGCTCCGTTCATGTCAAGAACGCCATCGCCAAAATAAATACCATTATCGTCGAAACCAACAATATCGATTATTTTTCGGGATTCGCCCAGAGCGGTATAGTCATATCCCAGCACCATATATAAATCTCTCCTATTGCTTCTGAAATGGCGGACATCATAATAGAGGGCTCCGTACCAATCATCTGCCCCGAACACCTTACTTGAGTCAATTCCCGCGACATTGTATTTTCCTTCGAGCTTGAAGACTCTGTTCTCTTTCTTATTTTTTTTGATGAAATAGCAATAGTAGCTATTATCCCCATCTGAATCCATAACGTTCCAATTGACAATTTTAAGGTTTTTGTCGTTTGATTGTAACTCGCCCAGGAACTTGACACCTGACAGTTGATTTTTGAATATTGTATCTGAGTATATGTAGCCCTCAACAAGGGTTCTGATAGAATCGTTGATTATCGGTTTATCGTTGTCGGAGGCGACAATAATTCTATCGTACATCAGGTTGAGTGACCTTGAAAGGTCGCTTTGACAATAAGAGACATTAGACCTGAAAGATATGACCGCCAAAAAAATAAGAATACATATTCTTTTCATCAGTTTTTTTAATTTTTCATCTGTCAGCTGAACCCCAGGCTCAGTGCGGCCAAATAACATAATCTAACAATCATTTCGGGTTGTATGCCCGCAATTATCGTGCCTGTTTTATATAATCACATCCTTTGCCGTTTTATCTAGCAAATCAACGACCCTGGCGCAGCTCTCCTCCGCCTCTTTAACGGACATTACCAGTGGGGGAGCGATTCTGAAGGCTTTATCGTTGAACAGGAAATAGTCTATCAGCAGTCCATGTTCCGGCGCATGGTTGACCGCATAGCCAACATAATCTTTATTGGAAAGTTCGATGGCCAGGAGCAGGCCTTCACCTCTGATAGCGGTAATTGCCGGATGGATTAACCTCTTTTTGAAGACACTTGATATCAAACGGCAATTTTCCGTTAAATCATGGTCCAGTATTACTTTTAGGGAAGCAAGTCCGGCCGCGCAACAGACAGGGTGTCCGCCAAAAGTGGTAATGTGTCCCAATTGGGGGTTGAACGATAGGGCCGACATTATTTCGCGGGATGAGATGAATGCCCCCAGGGGCAGGCCTCCTCCCACCGCTTTTGCCAGCACCAGGATATCGGGTACCACACCATATTTGTCGATAGCGAAAAGTTCACCCAAACGGCCAAAGCCGGTTTGTACTTCGTCAAATACCAGAAGTGCGCCGCTTTCGTCGCATTTTTTCCTTAAAGCTGGTAGGAATCCCTCCTCGGGCAAGATAACCCCTGCTTCCGCCTGTACAGGTTCCACAACAACACATGCGGTTGAGTTGTCTATGGCGTTAAGTGAGTTAAAATCGTTGAACCTGATCTGGACAGTGCCCGGCAGTAACGGGCGGAAGCTGTTTTTGTATGTTTCGGCCCCCTGTAAGCTCAATGCCCCGTGCGTTCCCCCATGATATCCGTCAATAAAACTGATTATTTTGTGTCTGCCCGTATATCTTTTCGCCAGTTTCATTGCCCCCTCAATCGCCTCACTTCCCGAATTCACGAAATAGACTGATTCGAGTTTTTCGGGCAGCAGGTCGATCAATGCCTTAGCATATTCAGTTTGGGGTGTTTGTACTATCTCCCCATAAACCATCAGATGAAGATATAGGTCGATCTGTTTTTTGATCGCGTTGATAACCTCGGGGTGTCTGTGTCCGGTATTGCTGACAGAGACCCCTGAGATCAGGTCGATATAGTTTTTTCCATTCGGACCATAAAGTTTGACACCCTCGGCTTTTTCAATTTCCAGCATAAGCGGTGTGGGGGATGTTTGCCCCAGGTAATCAATAAAAATCTCTTTGTTGGTGGGCATTATATATCTTGGATTTATTTGACCATCAGGTTTATGTCGTTTAGCAGATCATTTCGAAACGATTTGCCTAACGGAATATTGATTATGGTTGAGCCGTTGTATAGATCAACCGACGAATCTGTTATTGTTTTTATCATTGACTTGTTCACGATAAAAGACCTATGGGTTCTTACGAACAAACTCGAAGGCATCAGTTCTGAAATTGCTTTCATAGTAAAATGTACGGTATATCTATCGGTTTGCGTATTGATCATAATGTAGTTTTCCAACGCCTCAATATATACAATATCCTTGAGTATCAGTTTTACCAGGGTATTGCCGCTTTTTACGAATACCTCCTTGTTTTCATTAACGTCCTTAACATTGCCGGCAAAATACCTTGACACTTTATCCACAGCTTTGCAGAACCTGCCGTAAGAGATCGGTTTTATCAGATAATCCGCGACGTTGAAATCATAGGCCCTGGCGGCGAATCCCTCTTCGGAGGAGGTGACTATAATGTTTGGAGGAGATTCAAGACTGGCGAGAAAATCAAAACCATCCATTTCAGGCATCATTATATCGAGAAATACCAGTTCTATATCATTTCTGTTGGTTAAAAGGTTTCTGGCTTCAAGGGGACTGTCAAACGACCCTATCAAAGTCAGTGAGGTGTTCTTTTTTATATACCCCTCCAAAACTTTTCCGGATACCTTATCGTCATCTACAATGATACAGTTCATCTGTTTAAATTTTTTGAATTTTGGATTAAAAAAATTTAAGCATGTTCAGTAACGCTACAAAATCCACGCATCAATATTCATTAATTCAAAACAGTGGTTGTTTTCTCTTCCAATATTCTTTTCAAGGGTAAAGTAAAACTCAAAGATAGGAAATTTTTAATCTTGAGTTTGGTGGCGCGGGCGATTAAGCCAATAAAAAAGCCTTTCCAGATTTTAGAAAGGCTTTTTCCATTCATAATAAAGGAAGAAATAATCAGAGCGATTTGTTTAATGCCGGAGCTGCTTTAAATTTGACAACTTTCTTGGCAGGAACTTTCAACTGTTCGCCAGTCCTTGGGTTACGTACGGTGCGGGCATTTCTCTTTTCAACTTTGAAGGTGCCCAGACCAGGGAGTTGGATTCTTTCGCCTTTTTTCATTGCTTTACCAAAAGCAGAGACGAAAGCGTTCAACGCTTTCCCTGAATCTTTGATCGTAAGACCTGCCTCGGCAGCAATCGCATTAACTAATTCTTTTTTCGTCATGACAAATAATTTAAAGGGTTAACTTAACAGTTATTATGAATACAAATTTATTATTTAATAACAAACAAAAAAATTTTTCTCTCCTATTTTCCACAAACAATGGTACTTTGAGGATAAACAGCACTGTTTTTTTGACTTAAATATGGTATTTTGGATTTTTCGTGTCGGAAAAATCTCCAATATTACCTTCTGCACAGCTAAACAGTTATCGGTTTTTGATTGGTTTTATCTTTCCAATTGGCCAAAGATTGTTGGATACGGATGAATTTTGTAATTTTATGGCCCATAATAAGAGTTGTTTGGCCCTATTCTCCGGACGGGGAGATGGTTGACCCTAAAATAGATAGGAATGATAAAATCGATGACCGGCTTTGGAAAGGCCGTAACGGGAACTCCCCAAAAAAAGATCACCTTTGAAATAAAATCGTTAAACTCCAAACAGTTGGATCTTAACATAAAACTTCCGTGGCTTTACAAAGATAAAGAGTCGGAGATCAGAAATCTTATTGGAAAGAGACTTGGCAGGGGCAAGATAGATGCGGCAATATTTGTGGATACGATCAATGATGAAACAGTTCCTATTATCAACAAAGCGGCTGTTAAAAACTATTACGATCAATTGTGCGATATAGCATGGGAACTTGATCTCCAACTTGACAACGCGGTTCTTGACACCATTATGAGGTTGCCCGATGTTTTGAAAACCGACCGGCAGGAACTTGATGAAGAGGAGTGGAAATTGGTTATGGAAATCATTGAAGAGGCTCTTGAACAGGTAGAAAAATACAGGATAGAGGAGGGAGCGGCTATAGAGGCCGATTTCCGAAGGGCTATTTTGGCAATATGGAATTTATTGGGAGAGGTTGCCGCTCTTGACGGCGCCAAGATTGAACGGATAAGAATACGAATGGAAAATTCTCTCTCCGAATTTTTCGCCAACAATACAATTGACAAGAACAGGTTTGAACAGGAGTTGATCTACTACATAGAAAAACTTGACATCAATGAGGAGAAGGTCAGGTTGGGGAAACATTTGGATTATTTTCTCGAAAAGCTTGAAGAACCGTCGCCCAACGGGAAAATTTTGAATTTTATCTCACAGGAGATGGGCAGGGAGATAAATACCATTGGCTCTAAGGCGAACGACGCTGATATCCAGAAATTGGTGGTTATGATGAAAGATGAACTTGAGAAAATAAAGGAACAGACCCTTAATGTCTTATAATAATATGGAAGGAAAATTGGTAATTATCTCAGCCCCTTCGGGTGCCGGTAAATCCACTTTGATAGACAACCTTTTGAAAAGAGGCGTCAACCTGGAATTCTCCGTTTCAGCGACCACCAGGAAGCCAAGGGGAGAGGAGGTAAACGGACGGGAATATTATTTTATGACAGAAGAAGAGTTCTCCAAAAGGGTGGATAATGGCGATTTTATCGAGTGGGAAGAGGTCTACGCCAATCATATGTACGGGACCCTGAAAACCGAACTCCACCGTATCTGGAAGACGGGCAACCATGTACTTTTTGACATAGATGTGAAAGGAGCCATGAACCTGAAAAATATTTTTGGAGCGAGGGCCATATCAATATTTATTATGCCACCCTCTATTGCCGAGTTGGAGAGAAGATTGATCGGAAGGGGCACCGATAATGCGGATAAGATCAAAATGCGCGTTGAAAAAGTCGTTGAGGAGATGAATTTGGCGGACAGATTCGATGAGATTATTGTTAACAAGGATCTTGATGAAGCCTGTGAGAAGTTGTACCAGGTGGTGACAAATTTTTTGTCCCCCTGAATGTTTATTTGATTATCAAGGTATGAAGGTAGGGTTATATTTCGGATCGTTCAATCCGGTACACATCGGACATATCGCTATTGCCGGATATTTGTCGCAGTTTACCGATCTTGACCAGATATGGTTCGTTGTTTCGCCGCACAACCCTTTAAAGAAAAAAGAGACTTTGCTGAACAATTATGACAGATTGAAGATGGTAGAGCTGGCTTTGGGAGATTCTCACAAGCTCAGGCCATGTGATGTTGAGTTCAGGATGCCGGTTCCATCTTATACAATAGATACCATGGTATACCTTGAAGAGAATAACAGATCGACCACCTTTTGCCTGATTATGGGCGAGGACAATCTCACCACGGTACATAAATGGAAAAATGCCGATATTCTTTTCAGTAAATATTCTATTTATGTCTATCCAAGGAACAGGACAGGCACGGAATTTTCGGAACAGGCTTCGGAAATTCTGAGCAATGCCGACATTAAAATGGTTGCCGCCCCCATAATGGATATTTCCGGAAGTTTTATCCGTCAGGGTATTAAAGAAGGCAAGGATATGTCCTGCTTTCTCCCATCGCCTGTCTGGAAATATATAGAAGAGAATAATTTATATTGTTGAGAAGCGGGTAGCTGTCCAATGTTTAACCGCTATATGTGAAGAAGTTGATGCGATGGAAA
>DUOU01000020.1 GCA_012838685.1 Bacteroidota bacterium
AAGGGGTTGAAAAGTTACCTTACCCTGAACGTGGTGGTGTACGACGAGGAGATCGAACAGATGAAGCGGATAGTGGATGTCGCCTCCCAAAGCGGCATAAGCACCGTGATAGCGTCCGACCTGGCGGTCATCAAATATGCCTTCTCAACGGGCATGGAGGTGCACCTCTCCACGCATCTCAACATCTCTAACATCGAGGCGCTGAAGTTTTACGCCCAGTGGGCCGATGTCGTCGTGCTCGCCAGGGAACTGAACCTCGACCAGACCAAAAAGATTTACGAAGCGATAGTTAGCGAGGATATCCGGGGACCCAAAGGGGAGCGGGTAAAGATTGAGATGTTCGCCCATGGAGCGCTATGCATGGCCATCTCCGGGAAGTGTTATCTGAGTCTGCACGACAGCAACAAATCGGCCAACCGGGGAAACTGTTACCAGATCTGCAGGCGGGGCTATACCGTCACGGAGAAGGAGACGGGCGAGCAGCTTGACATAGAGAATCAATATATAATGTCGCCCAAGGATCTCTGCACCATAGGCTTTCTGGACAGGATGATCGGCGCCGGGGTCAGGGTTTTCAAGATAGAGGGAAGGGCCCGCTCCGCCGAGTATGTCAGGACGGTGAGCGAGTGCTACAATGAGGCTGTGGGGGCGGTGATCGACGGCAGCTACGGCGAGGAGAAGGTGAAAGGGTGGAGAGAGAGACTGGCGACCGTCTTCAACAGGGGATTCTGGGACGGCTACTACCTGGGACAGCGGCTCGGGGAGTGGAACGACCGCTACGGATCGTCGGCCACCATGGAAAAGGTCTACCTGGGAAAGGTGACCAACTATTTTACCAAGTTGAAGGTGGCCGAGATAAAACTGGAGACAAGCGATCTGAAGCGTGGCGACACTGTTTTGGTTATAGGGCCTACCACGGGGGTTGTCCGGTATGAGGTTGACGAGATAAGGGTGGATATGGAAAAAACCGATATCGCGAGAAAAGGGGAGCACTGCTCTATACCGGCGGTGGACTATCTGAGGAGGTCCGACAAGGTTTTCCTTTGGAAGAAAAGGGAACAACGTTAAAAAGTTATGCCTTTGCATATTCAAAAAAATAGGCTAAATTCGCACCGTTTTTGACCCATGGTGTAATTGGCAACACGTCTGATTTTGGTTCAGAAGAGTTCTGGTTCGAGACCAGATGGGTCAGCAAAAAGAGAGCGTGCCGTTTTGGTGCGCTTTTTTTATTTATTAACTTAGTCCTCGATATCTCAACCATGACCGCATGGAAAAGGTCTATTGTGCTTTCAATAACGGGCCGGTTGTCGCGCATACTATCAACGGCCCACGCTTTTTCAGAAAGTTGGTTGAAAATCAATTATATTTGTTCTAAAACTTAACGATATGGCGCAAGCGAGCAACAAAGAACTGGTAAAACGTATCGCCAAGCTTGTAAAGCAGAACCAGGAGCTGGAAGATACCATAAAACGGATGGACAAGGAGTACGAAAAACTCAGCGCGAGTTACGAAAGGCTCAAGAGCAGGGGCGGTGCGGCAGCTGACAGGGAACCCGAAAAGAGGGAGACATCCCTGAAATTCAATATGGCCACGGTTTTGTTCGCCAACGTCCACGGTTTCGCGAAACTTATGGAGGAGATGGACTCGACAATTTTGATGGATGAGCTGGATGAGGTGTTGTTCGCTTTCGACAAGATAACCGACAAATACAATATTGAGAAGATCAAAACTATAGGCGATGCGTATATGTGCGCCGGAGGTATCCCGGTGAAAAACATAACAAACCCCGTAGATGTGGTCATGGCCGCCATGGAGATGCGCGATTACCTGGAAGATTTCCAGAACAAAAAAAGGAAAAAAGGGGAGAAGATATGGGAGCTTAAAATCGGTATCCATACCGGTCCCGTCACGGCCTCCATTTCCGGAAAGAAAAAAATCAGCTATGACATCAAGGGTGACACCGTCAACACCGCCAGCAGGATTGAGGCGGTATCCGAAGATGGAATGATATTGATCTCGGTAATGACCTACGAACTGGTAAAGGAGTTCTTTGACTGTGAGTATTTCGGTAAGCTGCCTGTCAAATACAAAGGCGATCTGCAGTTATACAGGGTCAAAGGGTTAAAACCCGAATTTTCGGTCAACAATGAGGGCAAGGTTCCTAACGAAGCCTTCAGGATAAAATTTGGTTTGATACAGTTTACCGACATACAGGAGATAATATTGGACAAACTGGAGAAAGAGCTTCCCTCCTATCTTTACTACCACAATGTAAAACACACTGTTGATGTTGTGA
>DUOU01000227.1 GCA_012838685.1 Bacteroidota bacterium
CAGTTTTTTTGTCGGGCTCTCGTCAAATCTCGCGAAGTATCTTCCCATCATAATGAAATCAGCTCCCATTGCCAAAGCAAGTACCATGTGATAGTCCTGTACGATACCGCCGTCGGAACAGATAGGAATATATTGTCCGGTTTTTTTGAAATATTCGTCTCTTTCTTTGGCAACTTCAATAAGGGAGGTTGCCTGTCCTCTTCCAATACCTTTTTGTTCCCTTGTTATACAGATTGAACCGCCCCCTATACCAACCTTTATAAAATCGGCTCCGGCTTCGGCAAGATAATTGAAGCCATCCCTGTCTACCACATTGCCCGCACCAATTTTCACCTCATCGCCGTAATTTTTCCTGACAAATTCGATTGTCTCTTTCTGCCACTCGGAAAAACCGTCGGATGAGTCGATGCACATTACATCAACTTCCGCATCGACAAGTTTTGGGATACGTTCCCTGAAATCCCTGGAGTTGACACCAGCGCCCACCAGCAATCTTTTATGGCTGTCCAGAAGCTCATAGGGGTTGTTCATATGATTTTCGTAGTCTTTCCTGAAGACAAAGTATCTCATTCGTTGGTTTTCATCGACTATAGGCAAAGTGTTGATCTTATTGTCCCATATGATATCATTCGCCTCATCGAGACTTATCCCATGTTTGCCTTTAACCAACTTAGAAAACGGGGTCATAAAATCCTTTACTTTTTTGTCGATGCTATCCTTGTAGGGCCTGTAATCCCGACTGGTGACCATACCAAGAAGTTTCCCCGAGGATGTGCCGTCATCTGTAACCGCCATAGTGGAAAACCCGGTTCTTTTCTTTAGCTCAATAACATCTTTAAGGTTGTTTTCAGGAGTCAGATTGGCATCACTTACAACGAAGCCAGCTTTGAATTTTTTGACTTTTCTGACCATCTCAACCTGATCGTCTATCGGTTGGGAACCATAGATAAACGACAACCCGCCATTTCTGGCCAGAGCTATAGCCATATTAGAATCTGAAACAGATTGCATTATAGCCGACACAAATGGCACATTCAATATAATTTTTGATGTCTCGCCATCTTTGAACTTGACCAATGGGGTTTTTAAATTGGTTTTATCGGGGGTACACTCTTTTGTTGTCAACCCCGGAATCAACAGATACTCGTTGAAGGTTCTGGAAATATCATTTATGATTTGTGCCATTTTGTCAAAATGTTTTTAGTTCGCGAATTTATGCGGATATCTTTTACAATGTACTCTAATCTGCTCCGCATCGTCAATCCTGCAAATATAAAGATTCTATTGATTTGCGGGTAGTTTGCCTACGTTGAATTTACAATCTAATTTGCATAAGGTCAATTACCTGTATATACAACCCTGATATGAGGTAGAATCTACGGGAACTTTTGTTGAAATTAAAACTTTTTAATACGACTAATCTGACTTATATTCGTCTCCTGGAAATTAACCTATTACCCAAAATACAGGCTTCACTGATATATTTTTTGGGGATTAAATTACCGTTATAATTAATTTGTATTCTTATGAAAAAGACAATTGTGTTTCTATTTTTTATTTTGCTCTCAGTGTTTGTTGTTAACGCTCAGGGCGATGATTCCAATGCGAACCCGAAAAATTGGAGATATAACCTAAAACCGGGATTGAATTATTCCGGTAGTTCATTTAGGGATTGGTTTGACGGTGGCAACCAACTGGTGAGCATGAAATTCAACAGTGAGGGGTTCGTGAATTACCAAAATGAAAGAGTGATTTGGAAAAACTCCTTTATGATGGACCATGGGTTTACCAAAAAACGATATCAAAAAGCACAGATCAACGTGGATAAGCTCGATTTTACCTCTAGTTTGAGCTTGATAGGGAAAAGAGAGAATTTCATGTACACTTTCTTGTTTAGCTTAAAATCGCAATTCACCGAGGGGTATAATTATTTGTCGAGCACACAGTGGCTGTTGCAATCCTCGTTTTTTGCCCCCGGATATATAAAAGTCGATCTGGGTATAGATTATATTGGCGTAGAAAATCTCAATATCCACCTTTCCCCTCTCTCGGAGAAAACAACCATTGTCAGGGAAGCTTTTTACGACAAGAAGGTTATCAATGAGTTCTGGGGTGGTTATGAACCCTCTTTTTATCCTGAGGAAGATCCCCACTCGGGACGTATTGAGCCCACCGAAGATGAACTTTTACCGTTCGAAACACAATTGGAGACAACTTATGAGGGTTACGGCCTGGCGTGGCGCGAGAACAGCAAATTTGAGGTCGGCCCCAATTTCCGGGTTCTATATGAAAACCCTGAACTCTATAAGTTTTTTGGCATGAAATCCCGATTGGACGCGTTCGTGTCATATACCGAACTGTCAAAACCGGATATCGACTGGGAAACATGGTTGACGATAAATTTCAACGACTACGTGGCGTTCAATATAAATTTCCAGTTAAAATATGATTATGACGTTAAATTCCAGGAAAATTATATCGATGAGAATGGGATGTCGGCGGTTCGTAACGTATCCAAATTACAGTTCAGGAATTTTCTGGGATTTGGGGTCTCCTACACTTTTAATAAGTAGAGGCGATTGACACGGGAAAAATTCAAGTGATCGCGCCTAGGGGCGATTTGTATTGGAACTGTTAAGAAGAAAATTATCGGTTGTGTTCCTGCTGTCTAAAAACCAATTTTGGATAAGGGGTGCATAAAAAAGACAAGAGGCCAGTTTTGGCCTCTTGTGCTCGGTACCCGGAGCGGGACTTGAACCCGCACAGCCTCAATGGCAACTGGATTTTAAGTCCAGCGTGTCTACCATTCCACCATCCGGGCATCCGTTGGTTTTTTAGGCTGCGCGAATTTACAACAAAAATCCAATTCCCAAAGCAGGGAAACAGACCGATATGTTTTAGACCTGGGAGAGTATCTATAAATCCATCAGTATAGGTTTGCCCAACCCAAGTTTTTCCATCTCTTTTAACTGGGTTTCAGCGTCACCCACAACAATAAAATACATTTTTGCCGGATCAATATACTTCCGGACAATTTCCAGCTGTATTTCCGGTGTTAGGTTTCTGAGCCAATTTTCGCGCTCTTTGATATAGTTGTCGCTTAAACCGTAAATTGCGATATTTCTGGTCATATTAATCAGACTGCCAAGCGATTCGTATGAAAGCGCATCGCCTTTTATAAGCGCATCTTTGGTAAAATCAATATATTCCTGGGGCATAGATTCCCTATATTTTTCCATCTCCTCTTTGTATATCTGGACCGATTCCAGGGTTGCCGTTGTGCGGACACTGGAGGAACCTTGGAAAGTCCCAAAGTTTTTACCTCCCGAGACACTGGTTCTCGCGCCATAAGTGTATCCTTTCTCTTCTCTCAAAATAAGGTTTACGATTCCGTTGAAAGAGCCTCCAAGTTTATAGTTGGCTACAAATAACGGATAATAATCGCTGCTGGTTATTGCCGGTCCAGGAGCCGCTACAGAGATAACTGACTGTTTTGCGCCGGGAACATCAACGAAATACAATGCGGATTTTTCCGGCTCAACAGCCCCTTCAGAGGCGGGAATTACCACCTTTTTTCCCGGCCATGAGGAGACAAGGCCCGACAGAGCCTTTTCAACTCTTTTTTGGTCTATGTTGCCCGCGATAATGAAGTTGGCCGTTGATGGCGTTATGAAACTGTCATAATAATCTTTGAGATCATCTATAACAATTCCTTCAACTGTTTCAACGGTTCCGGACGGCATAAACGACAAAATATTGTCTTTGTTGAAAAGTAGTTTGTTCATCGCTTCGGAAGCCAGGGACGAGGCGTCTGATTTACTCCTTTTTATTGAATTTATGGTTCTCTCCTTGGCCAGGGCAAACTGCTCCTCATCCCAGCGGGGTTCAAGCAGAATCTCTTTTACAATATCTACCGTAGCCTCAAAATGTTTTGACAGAGAACTTACGTTTATTGTTATGTTTTCGGTTCCGGAGGATATGGAAATAGAAGCTCCCAGCAAACCAATCGCATCTTCCAACTCTTCCGGAGTTTTGTTCTTTGTGCCTTCCCGCATAAGCGAAGCGACAAGACTTGACAGGCCGGCTTTTTCGATAGGTTCGGCGATCCTTCCACCATCGAATGATATTGAGTATTGTATCATAGGCAACTCATGCTGTTCTACTCCCCATATTTTCATGCCGTTGTCCATCGAGGCCTTCCAGATAGGTGGTATTGTTACAAGCGGATCGGGACCTAATTGTGGCGCTATTGAACGATCAAAACTTGTAGGTGTTTTCAAAATAGGCTCCTCTTCAATAGTTTCAATTTTTACTTCAGCGGCGTTGGCAATATCCTCTTCTACAACGCCGGCATCAATGGCGCCTTCGGCTATAAGCCCTACTTCACCTTTTGGAACGAAACTGGTTTCCAGAAAATTTTTGTTTTTTATGTATTTCTCATACACTCTCCATATGTCATTGGAGGTTACCTTTTGATATGCCTCCAAATCCTTTTTATAGTAGGAGGGATCTCCTGTATACATAGTATATTCGGCCAATGAGAAGGCCTTCCCCTGTGTGCTGGCGAATGAGCTGTAAAAACTTGTCTCTCTCTGCGCCTTGATTCTTATAAGATCTTCCTCTTCAAAACCCTCTTTCTCAAATCTCCCGAAAGCCTCGAAGATGGCATCTTCAACCTTTGTGAGGTTTACTCCGGGGTTCGCGGTGATGGTTATATTGAAGCTGCCGGCAAGTTCTTGCGCGTTGCTTGATGAGGAGACGGCGGAGGTCAGTTTTTGCTCTTTGACCAAAACGGTATAAAGTGGGGACTTTTTTGTTCCACCCAGAATTCTTCCAAGAAAATAGAGCGCATAAGAATCAGGGTTATATCTCTCTACTGTCGGGAATACCATAGTAAGCCGCGGAGCTCTGGCAAAGTTATCCTCATGATAAAGTCTTTTGGTTGATTCCAGGGTAACAGGCATCGGTTCGCGTTTCTCCACCTCTTGTCCGGCAGGAATTTCACCGAAATATTTTTCGATCATCGCCTTGAGCTCTTCTAGTTCGAAATCACCGGAGATGGCCAATATGGCGTTGTTTGGCGAATAAAATTTGCTATGAAACTGTTTTACATCGTCAATAGTAGCGTTTGTGAGATCTTCCATCTCCCCGATAACGGTCCAACTGTACGGATGTCCCGCAGGATAGAGGTTTTTCAGGATAACTTCGTTTGAGAACCCATAGGCAACATTATCGTAGCTCTGCCTCTTCTCGTTTTGGACCACGTTTTGTTGGTTTACAAATGCGGCTTTTGTTACTGTATTTTGGAGGTAGCCCATTCTATCCGATTCCATCCAAAGTGCCAGTTCAAGCGCATTTTTGGGAACAACCTCGTAATAGTTTGTACGATCCTGACTGGTACTGCCGTTAAGAGTACCTCCCGCACCTTGAATATTTCTGAAAAATTCATCTTCACCAACATTTTCCGATCGTTGGAACATCATATGCTCAAACAGATGGGCAAATCCGGTTTTCCCGGGAACCTCCCTGCTTGAACCGACATGATAATAGATGGCTATTGCTGTTATGGGATCCGATTTGTCTTGATTAAGGACTACGGTCAAACCATTATCGAGCTTATACATTTGATAAGGAATCGACAATTGATCCTGTTTCGCGCCGCAACCTGAAAGCAAAAATATCAGGATAACGGATAACCTAAAAATTTTTTTCATACACTTGGTTTTTAATGGATTTTTGTATAGTAGGATGTACTGTTTTTGATTGGTAACGATCTCTTCGGCCAAAATACCCGGAACAATTCATCTGACAGGTGTAATAGTATTATGGCATACAAAAATAAACAAAAAAAGGCATCTTCGGTTTTGAAATGCCTTTTTTTTGGATTTGAGCGGGAGACGGGGCTCGAACCCGCGACCCCGACCTTGGCAAGGTCGTGCTCTACCAACTGAGCTACTCCCGCAAAAACAGGGACAAAGATAAGTAAAAATTTTTATCCACAAACGTTGACCAAAAAATCAAACAGAAAAATTTATTTTTTTATTGGCCCCCATGAAACAAGAATATCATCCTCAAAATAGAGCCAGGTACTTGTATAGAACCACTCTTCGGTTACCGAGTCGGGTATAATAGTGCGATTTATCTTAAGAGGATTGCCCCAGGAATCTATTACCATATCGGTATCCATCCCTTTCCAGATCTTTCTGTCAAAGATGCTTTTGGCGGTTTGTGGGTCATATTTGGCCTGCAGTCCGGCAAATCTACCTGTACTAGCGGTCTCTGTTTCCATGGGCGCGGAAGGTGATTGGACATTCCCGGTTACATTTGGTGCCGGGGATGAGACAGCCGATTGATCGGTAGTTTTCGGGACAGGGTCAATTATGGCCTGATTTTTTTTGATAAATCCCTTCTCTTCACCGGCCAACACATTATAGTAGGCGCTGTCAAGCCCGATAACTTCAACAACTGAACCGACCGGCAGGATATATATCACTGAAGTGAGATCCTCCTTGTCGGCGAACAATCTGACAGCCGATTTTGTGGTCGCCGTGACCTGTTGGTTGTTGTTGATCCTGGCCAATATATCATCGTCACTTTCCTGGGCCGACAGGATAGGGGCGATCATAGCCGCTAACAATAAAATCAGATATTTTTTCATTTGCTTCAAATTTTTAAATCTTTTTGGCATATCGTTTTTTCCGGCGAACAAAATATTTTTGATCGTTCATCAATCCGCATAAATTCAGCTGTTACAGTGCCAGTAACAGAAGATTTTCAACAGTTGTTAACTAAATGCTCATCTTGTTTTCCGGTTGAACAACACTAAAGACAAACAAAAATTGTACCACAAACAGATATGTTGATCGATTCAATAAACCTATTTCATTCGGTTTTTCTGATCAGAGTCAGTCCATCGCAAATTGGCAAGACCAACTTTTCAATATCGGTTCTCTTTTTGACCATTTCGTTGAACGCTATTATCCCTCTTGTTTGGGGGTCTTTCGTGGAACTGTCAAATACTTTTCCTCCCCACAGGATATTATCGGCCAATAAAAACCCACCGGGTTTTAGTTTGGGGAACACCGCCTCAAAATATTCGGTGTATTCCCGTTTGTCGCCATCTATATAGACCAAATCGGGTGAAATGTCCAGTTTGGGTATAATTTTTATGGCATCGCCGTTCAACTGTATGATTTTATCGTCAAGGCCGGCCCGGATAAAATAGGATCGGCTGAATTCCGCCAGTTCATCGTTTATCTCGATTGTAAACAGTTTGCCGTTTTGTTCCAGGGCTGAAGCCAGACATATCGCGGAGTATCCCGTAAACGTGCCTATTTCCAGTACTTCGGAGGGTTTCAACATCAAAGCGATAAATCTTAAAAGTTTTCCCTGAACATGCCCCGAGACCATATTTGGATTTATAAATTTTATATGGGTCTGCCTGAACAGCTCTTCCAGCAATGGATCTTCCGCTGTGGAGTGGCTGGCGATATATTCCTCCAGTTGATTGTCCATATCTATTGATAAATCAAAGTTGACAAACTGTCCCGATCAAATATTTCGTTGGCAATATCTAAAATATTGGAGGGGGTAATCGCGTCAATAACACCGAACATCTCTTCAACTGAATCTACACGATCAAAGGCAATTATACTTTTGCAAATTGCGAGCATCAGGTTCTCATAGCTTTCATAGCTTCTGGTCAAATAACCCTTAATCTGATTTTTTGCCTTGTTCATCTGTATGGAACCGAGGGGTTTTTCCCTGAGCGTTTTCAGTTCTTTCATGGCTATGGAGATACTTTTCTCCAGGTTATTGCTGTCTGTTCCGAAATAAATAGAAAAAATACCGGTATCGTGATACGGATTGTAAGATGACTCCACGTTATAAGCCAAACCGTTTTTTTCGCGCAACGACATATTGAGCCTTGAGTTCAGTCCCTGCCCGCCCAACAAGTTGGTCAGCAGTATCAGCCCAATCCTGTTTTTGTTTTCCATTTTATAGGCAACATTGCCTATGACACAATGAGTCTGGAAGGTGCCAAGTTTTTTGATATTGTATGAAGGAGAATAATGAAATTCGGGACAGCTTCTCTCCCTGCAGGTATGGGCGGGAAGGTCGCCAAAATATTTTTGGAACAGTCTTAACAGTTTTTTTTCGGGGATGTTTCCTACCAGGCAAAAAACCATTTCATCGGTAAAATAGTTTTTTTTGATGAAATTATGGAGTATATGGCTTTTCAACGACTTTATGGAGTCGGGTGTGCCCAAAATAGTTCTCCCCAAAGGATGTCCCCCAAAAACCAGATTCTCAAAATCGTCGTAGATCATCTCTCCCGGATTATCGAGGTAGGAGTTGATCTCTTCAATGATCACATCTTTTTCTTTTTCAATTTCTTTCGCCGGAAATGTTGAGTTGAAGACGATATCGCTTATGATATTCATGGCTCTTTCGATATCTTCTTTCAAAACGGAGGCATAAATGGCTGTCTCCTCTTTTGTGGTGTAAGCGTTCAGTTCTCCGCCGGAATCGTCCAGATAGCTCAAAATATGATAAGACTTTCTCTTAGAGGTACCCTTAAAAAACATATGTTCTATGAAATGGGCCGCACCATGTTCTCCCTCTTCCGGATTCTCGTCGCGCGATCCGGTATTGATCATTAGGCCGCAATGCGCTACCACTCCCGGGGTA
>DUOU01000228.1 GCA_012838685.1 Bacteroidota bacterium
AGAATACTCTTTTGGTATTGGATTGAAATATTTCTTTTCTTCTGAAAGACCTGTAATCACAGCCAACAACACCATGGCAATTATGGGTGGCAATGTGGGTATTGGCACAGTAACACCAGGAAGCTATAGGCTTAATGTAAGTGGTACTGCATATGCTTCCGGAGGGTGGGCCTCCGAAAGCGACCAACGCCTAAAAACCAACGTTAAACCCCTGGAGGGAGCGTTGCAAAGCGTGCTTAAACTACAGGGCGTAAGCTTCAATTGGATAGATGAAACCGACCACCGCCCGGGACAAAACATCGGCTTTATCGCGCAAGAGGTTAAAGAGGTGCTACCCGAAATTGTTAGCGGCGGCGGAAAAGATGAAGAAGGCAACGAAATCTACTACAGCATTGAGTACGCCACACTTACCCCCGTGTTAGTTGAGGCAATTAAAGAACAGGAAAAGAAAATCGAATCCCAGCAGCGGCAGATCGATGAGCTGAAGGCCATGGTGGAGAAGCTGACGGCGAAATAGTAGTACCGCTTTGTCGCCACGATATTGACAGCCGAATATTTAACTATCTTCGCGCAATAAAACCCAAGCGGAGATGTTTTTGAAACTGTTATTGTTGACCTTGGCGCTGGTTGCTATTGCCGTGATCGGCATGGCGATACGTATCTTGCTTGTCCCAAAGGGAAAGTTTCCGGATATCCATATAGGCCATAACAAAAAAATGCGCGAAATGGGTATAAAATGCGCCCGGCACAACGATATCGGCCGCATATCGATAAACCGTACCAATGAACGCGAGGGACGTGACCTTAAAAATTAGGATTTTCATCCACAAGCTTTTCCAGCCCCTTTGATGTCCAGGTTCTGTATTTGCCCGATTCGTCCGAATAGACCAAAAAGCCCTCCAGCTCTTTCCTGCTGTTGATCAGCTCAATAGCCTTATCCTTCCCCATAACCATGCAACTGGTAGCTATAGCATCGGCCCAGGCGCAGTCAGGGGCGACAATAGTGGCGCTGAGCAACGTGTTCCGCGCGGGATCTCCTGTTTTGGGGTTAATTGTGTGGGAGTATTTTACTCCGTCATCGACATAAAAATTCCTGTAATTCCCCGAAGTGTTCAACGAAGCGTTTTTCATTCTTATAATCGCCTGCAGCTCCGCCCCCGGAACCTCATTGCCCTCTTCGGGCTTGTCGACCCCGATCCTCCAATACTGGCCATATTTGGTTCCTCCGGCCCTTACCTCGCCTCCTATCTCCACAAGATAGTTCTTTATTCCCATGCTTTCAAGCAGATCCGATACCAGATCTACCGAATAGCCTTGCGCTATAGCGTTGAAATCCAAGGTAATTCCCGGATCCTGCTTGACCAACAGCCCATCCACTATATCAACTTTTTCCATGCCAACAAGGTTCATGAGACTGTCGCGGACAGTTTCGGAGAAGGTGTTGAGAGTATCCCTGCCAAATCCGTAAGCGTTCACCAACGGGCCTACGGTGATGTCGAACGCGCCATCGGTCAGCTTCCATGCCTCCCTGGAAATATTGAAAATATCAATAAAATATTTGTCGGGTTCGGCATGTTCATTCCTGTTTATCCTGGAAACAATCGAAGAGTCAACGTAAAGCGACATGGACATATCGAATTCACGCAGCGCCCACTCCACTGTATCCCGCATAGCTTTGTTGCCTATTCCGGCGACATCCTCATAAATGACGCTATATGTAGTGCCCTGCGCGAAACCCCTGAAAGTCAGAAACTCCGGTGGCGCCGCACATGAAACTGCCATAAGAGTTATAACAACGAAATGAAGTAACTTGTCAAATTTTCTGTCCATCTGCATAATTTTTTATCATACTCTTTACGCGCATCCCATCAAATCCCAAAATCATCGTACATCACGTTCTCCTCCGGAACACCGAGACTGTCGAGCAACCCAACAACGGCATCGTTCATCGCGGGAGGCCCACAGAAATAGTACTCAATCTCTTCGGGAGCTTCATGGCCGCTAAGATAATTATCGTGCAACACTTTATGAACAAAACCTGTCAATCCTTTCC
>DUOU01000229.1 GCA_012838685.1 Bacteroidota bacterium
AAAAATTACGGCGATGAGGTGAAAATTGGTGCGGGCAATGTGGTAGACAGGGATGGCTTCAATTATCTTGCCGAAGCCGGAGCCGATTTTATAAAGGTTGGTATAGGTGGCGGCTCAATCTGTATCACAAGGGAACAAAAGGGTATTGGAAGGGGACAGGCAACGTCTCTTATTGAAGTCGCCAAAGAGAGAGACGAGTATTTCAAAAAAACCGGACAATATATCCCTATCTGTTCTGACGGCGGTATCGTACAGGACTATCATATGGTACTTGCCTTGGCGATGGGAGCTGATTTCATGATGATGGGAAGATACTTCGCGAGATTTGACGAAAGCCCGACAAAAAAACTGCTTATTGGCGGTAATTATGTCAAAGAATATTGGGGCGAAGGCTCGAACAGAGCCAGAAACTGGCAGAGATACGACATGGGTGGCAGTTCTGCCCTTAAATTCGAGGAGGGAGTTGACAGCTACGTTCCCTATGCGGGCAAGCTCAAGGATAATCTGGAAGTTACACTTGGAAAGATCAAATCTACAATGTGCAGTTGCGGAGTGTTGACAATTCCCGAGTTAAGAAAACACGCCAAGATAACAATGGTCTCCTCAACCAGTATAATTGAAGGGGGAGTACACGATGTAATTCTCAAGGAGACCAAATCATAATTATCTCCCCCCCCCCACTCCGGGCGTACAAAAAAAAGAGGCCATCGCTGGGACGGCCTCCAAAAAATCTATGAAAGTGGATCATACCCTTGGCATGGCGGGAAGGGTCCAGCCATCGCGATACTTATGGTTGATCAACTCGTTCGCATATTCTATCGCGCTCACGTTTTCCGTTATGTTTCTTGTTCTGGGATCACCGTCAACAACAACAATTTCGGTACCGGTAACCATTCTGATAGTATCATTGGCCCCAATATTGGTAAACTTCATGTTTTCACCGTCCCATTTAAGGATACGGTTAAGACTTGACAATCTAACCGCCAGAACGGCCATATCAACAAACTCAGTGAAAGGTCCCGATTCCGAAAAGTCGGAATTTGGTTTTACCCTTGTTGCTTTATTCTCTTTCGCGGCCCGGATCCAATCCTGATAATGGTTTGTTTCAACCCTTCGGGCAACTTTTGGGGAAGCGGGGGTGCGACCTGAAATCAGATATGGGCTCGCTCCATGGCTTCCCAGTATGAGCGTGTCTTTAGTTCCATACATGATACAACCTTCACCTTGCAACGATTTTCCATCTGGAAGGTCGAGGGGACGAGGAGGCATCAGTCCACCATCATACCAACGAACCGTCAGTGGGGGCAACTTAATGTTACCGATGGTTCCCCTATCGGGAAAAGTGTAGGTGACATACTGCCCATGAGGACATGAATCGGGTTTAGAACCAACAGATGAACCCTGAATAGTGATAGGATGTCCCAATTTAAGACACTTAAATACAGGATGGAGGTTATGGCATGCCATATCACCTAAAGCTCCTGTACCAAAATCCCACCAACCGCGCCAGTTCCATGGGTGATATGCGGCGTTGTAAGGACGGAATTTTGCCGGTCCTATGAATTTATCCCAGTCAAGAGTTGACGGAATAGGATCTTCCGTTGTGGGAGTATCCAGGCCCTGTGGCCACATAGGACGACTTGTGTATCCTTCAACCTCGGTTACCTCACCGATCTCTCCGGCCCAAACCCAGTCACATGCCTGAGCGACCCCTTCACCCGATGCTCCCTGGTTGCCCATCTGGGTCGCCACTCCATAGTAGTCGGCAAGCTTCCTGAGAAGTCTGGCCTCGTATACGGAATGTGTCAAGGGTTTTTCAACATAGACATGTTTACCCATAGTTATCGCGTTTGCGGTTATAACCGCATGGGTATGGTCAGGTGTGGCCACCATAACACCATCGATATCCTTGCCCATCTGGTCGAGCATCACTCTCCAGTCCGGTATCCTCTTGGCATCAGGGTAACGATCATAAGTTGCTTTGGCGTATTCCTGGTCAATATCACACATCACTGCCAGGTTGACACCATCAATTTTCTTTGGAATGGTGGAAGTTGATTCCGGCCGGCTCGCGGTGAATCCCGCTGTAGCATTGGTCGGCGGTGGAACTTCACCGGTGCCAACCAACTGACGAAGGTTGCCCGAGCCCTGTCCTCCCACCCCGACGGCGGCTAACTGGAATGTATCGGAAGGAGCCGAGACTCCGCTTATCGCGGCGCCGGCAACTTTACTCGGAATGATGGTAACAGCTGCCATCCCGAGAGCTGAGGTCTTTAAAAAGTCTGATCTTGTAATTTTGCTCATAATAGTTAAAGTTTTATGTTAGTTAGAAGTTATGAGAAATTGTTATTTTTGCCGAGCAAATTTACTCTATTTTTTATAACAATAAATATTTTATAATAAATAAGTGTCTGTCGTAGATTCAAATTCTTGTAAAAAATAATCCTATGCAAATAAAAAAATTAATCTTTGTAATTGTAATGATTTTTGGGACACACCTTTATGCTCAGGAGCCCACTTATTCACCCCCCCCTGGGAATAGAATTTGTCCCAATAAATCCCGGCAAAATGGTGGTCGGCAAATTTCAACATTCATTGCGATAATTTTTAACACTGTAAAATTTTCTTAATTATTCAAAGAACCCTATCTTTATGCGCTGGGAAATTAAGGTTTTTGTTTGAAAAGATACATTTAATATATGCAATAAAAGGCGGGTCGGATTCCCTTGTCCGTTGTGTTTACTAACTTATTACTAACTATATCGCAATAATGGGAAAAACTTACAACAATTTTCAACTAACTTGGTTGGTGATCCTTAGAGTTTTTGTGGGATGGCATTTCCTGTATGAAGGCTTGGTTAAGGTTCTTAACCCAAACTGGAGCGCATCTTCTTATCTAATGGACTCCGCCGGTCTTTTCGGACCTATGTTTGTCAAGATGTCTTATAACCAAACCTTGATGAACTATATAGACTTTCTTAATGAATGGGCCCTGGTGCTCGTTGGGTTAGGATTAATTTTAGGCTGTTTCTCCCGCCTCTCCTCTATTGGTGGGATGCTCCTTCTTCTTCTTTACACCATGTCACACCCGGCAATAATTGGGGTTCAATATGCTACAGCCATGGAGGGTTCATACTTTTGGATCAATAAAAATGTTGTTGAGTTAGCGGCACTGGGCGTACTTTATGTGTTCCCATCCGGTAGGATCATCGGCTTGGACAGATTGTTGATCGGTGTTCTGCCAAAGAGTTTTCAAAAATTTATACTTTGAGCCATGGAAAAAGAAAAAGATACAAAGAATACAGAAAACACAGATAAAAAAGAGTCCCCAAAAATCGGACGCCGCGATGTGTTGAAATCGTTGGCTACAGTTCCTGTCCTGGGAGTAGTCGCGTACGGTGCGGTTAAAACCAGAAACGTCGCGTTAAAAGGGCGCGACATCTCCGATGTATTCCAGCTTAGTTCCAAAGATGCCGAATTTCTCGAACCTATGGCAGATGGGAAAACCATTCGTCTTGGGCTGATTGGTTTCGGTATCAGGGGCAAACAGTTGATGAGGGCATTGGGTTTCGCCGAACCTTCGCATATTGATGCGCTTAAGTTCGCCAAAAACGCGAATCCGGACGATACCCGTCTTGACGAGTTCAGGGAACAGGATGATCTGAATGTGGTTGTCAACGGTGTGTGTGATATCTTCGATAACTACGGTAAAGCCGCTCAACTTGCAGGTTCAAATATCTATCGCGAAGGGTCAGACGGGAATTTCGGCCCGACGCCAAAACGGTACGCCACCTATAAAGAACTTCTGGCAGCTGACGATATTGATGCGGTGATTATTGCCACACCCGACCATTGGCATGGAACAATGGCCATGGACGCCGCGATCGCCGGCAAGCACATTTATTGTGAAAAACCGGCATCATGGACAGTTCCCGAAACATATCTTTTGCGCGATGTTATAAGAAATTCGGATATTGTTTTTCAATTGGGGCATCAGGGGAGGCAGACAGCCAGTTACCAAAAAGCCGCGGAGATAATTGAGAACGGGCTTCTTGGCCATGTAAACCTTATTGAGGTCTGCACAAACAGAAACGATGATAACGGTGCCTGGGTTTACCCGATCATTGAGGGAGCTTCTCCTGAAACTATCGATTGGAAACAATTTGAAGGAGATCCGGATCGTATCAAAGAGTACAACGACTATATGAAGAGCGCCAAACTGGAAAGATTTATGGGTCCCGAGCCGCGCGACTATTTCTCACTCGAGAGATTCTTCCGTTGGCGCTTGTGGTGGGATTACAGTACAGGATTGTCGGGCGACCTGCTGACTCATGAATATGACGCTGTCAACCAGATCATGAAACTTGGCATTCCCTATTCGGCAACCTCATCCGGAGGTATTTACAAGTTCAAAGACGGCCGCACCGTTCCCGATGTGCTTCAAACTACCTTTGAATGGCCCGAAAGGGATATTGCGATGCTCTACAGCGCCACGCTGGCAAGTTCCAGAAACAGAGGCAAAGTATTTATGGGAACTGAAGCATCAATGGAGGTTTCAGATATGCTGACACTGACAGCCGATATGAATTCAGAACGTTACGCCCAAAAAATCGCTGATGGCATAATATCAACCGATGAGCCATTCTTTACTTATGTACCGGGACAAAGCAAGGTGGACGCCGTAACATCGGCCACGGAACTCTACTTCGCTAAGAGAGGTCTGCTCTATACCTATGTCAACGGGAAACGTTATGACACTACCCATCTTCATCTTCGCGAATGGCTTGAGTGCATACGTCAGGGCAAGACTCCTTCAAATGCCATCGACAGCGCATTTGAAGAGTCAATAACCGCCCATATGGGAACAAGAGCCTACCTTGAAGGAAGAACCATGTACTGGGACAAAGACAAAGAGGAGATTGTAAGAGGATAAAC
>DUOU01000230.1 GCA_012838685.1 Bacteroidota bacterium
GGAGCCGGTGACGGCAGTGACGCCGCGGCCAACTACAGGGTAGGTTTGTGGCCGGCCAGCCAGTTTACCACTACAGAAAATGCTATGAAAGCTCTCCGCGCCGAGCGCAGGGCCGAACTGGCAATGGAAGGACATCAGTGGTATGATCTGGCCCGTTGGGGAATCGCCGCGGATGAGATCAATGCCTACATAAACTTCGAGAAGAACTATCTGACCAGGTTCGCGAACCAGTCTTATGCCACCCAGTGGGTGACCATGCCAATTCCAGATGCGGAGATTACCACTATGGAGGGTAAATTGGTCCAGAACGTGGGATGGAAATAATATCTTGAAAAAGAGATTATGATTTAATATGGGGCTGCCTTTTCGGGCAGCCTCTTTTTTTATGCCTTTAAGTCTACCTCATATCAATGATATCAATATTCTGATAATCACTTTTGTTGAACGTAAAATATCCATTGCCGGCAACAAATGAGAGATCATATCTGTTAGCCAATAGTGTAGCGGTAAATCCATCTTTTCTTTTGTACTCAAAAGTAAGAAGTGTATGCTCTTTTTTGTCAAGTTTTAACCTGAGTCTTATCAGGTTGCTTTTTGGATCTTCAGGATATAGATCAATAGTATAGGAGTTGTTTGTCTCTTCAACCAACCTGCATTTGTAACCCTCTTTATAGGCCGAGAATATCATTGATGGCTTACTGGTAAAGATATCATCGGTTTGTCCGGGTTCGGTAACGGTTACCTCATACAGATCGGGAAGATAGCTCCATGATGTGGTACCGTCGTACCAGATTATGTTGTCGGGGAGTGTAAGTTTATATTTGTCTTTATCCAGGACAATGGTACCGCTCACCGTATCGGAATAACCTTCAAGAAGATCGGAATATATCAGATCAAAGTCGATAGAAACCGATGGCGCCGCTTTCGCTGATGCGGAGAATTTATCCAATATTCTTATAGCTTCGCTATCACTCTGGCCAAAGAGACCGCAGGTTAAAACAGTGGCAAAAAAAAACAGAAATGACTTTTTCATCGACTTATAATTTGTGGTTTATTCTCCAATGCCTTCGCGCGAAGAAATACTTTGCCCAAAGGATATCTATTAAATATTGTAGTTCAATTAAAGGTTGCTCAAAATTTGTTCCAAATTTGACAGATCAGAATAAAAAACCTCCCTAGCTTTGCTGCCCTCAAAGGGACCAACAATACCGGCGGCCTCCAATTGGTCTATTATCCTTCCCGCCCTGTTGTAGCCGATCTGCAGTTTTCTCTGTATAAGCGATGTGGAACCTTGTTGGTGCGAGACAACGAGACGGGCGGCCTCTTCAAACAGGGGATCTCTCTTTTTGAGATCAACCTCGGTTAATCCGCTGTTATTGCTGTCGTCAACATAATCAGGCAGCATGAAGGCATCGGTGTAGCCCTGCTGTGACCCAATATATTCAGTTAGTTCCTCTATTTCCGGTGTATCGATAAAGGCACATTGAAGCCTGATTGGCTCGTTTCCGGAAGATATAAGCATATCGCCCCTGCCAACAAGACGCTCCGCTCCCGTTGAATCCAGGATTGTCCTTGAATCTATCGAAGAAAAGACCCTGAACGCTATTCGTGTGGGGAAGTTGGCTTTTATAAATCCGGTAATTATGTTTGTGGATGGTCGCTGTGTGGATATAATAAGGTGTATGCCAATTGCTCTGGCCAATTGTGCCAGTCTGCCTATAGGCCCCTCAATCTCCCTTCCGGCGGTCATGATCAGATCGGCGAATTCATCTATTATCAACACAATATATGGAAGGTATTTATGACCTTTTTCGGGATTCAGTCTTCTGGAGGTGAATTTCTCGTTGTACTCTTTGATGTTCCTCGACTGGGCGGCTTTCAAAAGTTCCAATCGCTGGTCCATCTCTATGCACAATGAATTTAAGGTGTTTATTACTTTTTGGGTATCTGTAATGATAGCGTCATCCTCACCTGGCAGTTTAGCCAGGAAATGGCGTTCGATTTTCGAATAAAGCGGAAGTTCGACACGCTTTGGATCGATCAATACAAATTTTACCTCTGCCGGGTGTTTTTTGTACAAAATAGAGGCAATTATGGCGTTTATACCCACTGATTTACCCTGTCCGGTGGCACCGGCGACAAGAAGGTGCGGCATTTTTGCCAGATCCGCGACAAATGGTTCATTTGTGATGGTCCTGCCAAGCGCCAAAGGGATGTCAAATTTTGTCTCCTGGAATGATTTTGAACTGACCAATGAGCGCATCGCGACTATTTTCGGGTTTTTGTTGGGAACCTCGATGCCAACTGTACCGCGACCGGGTATTGGGGCTATAATCCTGATTCCCAATGCCGATAAATTTAGGGCTATATCATCTTCAAGCGATTTGATCCTTGCCAGCTTTACCCCCCTGTCGGGTACAATCTCATATAACGTTACAGTGGGACCTACGGTGGCTGTGATGTTTTTGATGCCGATTTTGAAGTCGTCAAGTGTTTTGATGATTTTGTCCTTGTTCTCAAGTACCTCCGCATCGTCGAAAGCGCGATCGCTTTTATAATCTTTGAGAATGGAAATAGGAGGGAATTTATAATTGGAGAGATCCAGCCTTGGATCGTAATCGCTGATCATTTTATCGACTTCGGCATCGGACAAGATATCATCCTCTTCAGGCCTTATTATCTCAATATTGTTGGTGTTGTCGGCACCGATCTGATCGCTTTTATCCATATCGATCTCCTCTTTTCCCGGGTATAGGTCACCGGATGCCATATCATTTACTATTTTCCCCGAATCTGTTGCCGCTTTTTTTGTGTTCCAGGCATTGAAAAGCGACTCTTCGCTATCTTCCAAAAGATCCTGGGCGGCCTTTTCCGCGACTTCCTCCGGATCCATGCTTTCGTTATCGCTTTTTTCCTTTTTCGGGAAAGTGATTCTCTTTGGCTTCAGTGATGAGGGGGAGACTTTAAAGGCGAAAACTATATATCCAATTACAATAATTACAATAAATATAAATGTCCCGATTTTCCCGATCAACGCGTTCAACCATCTTGTAACTTTTAGTCCGTGCGCGCCACCCGGCC
>DUOU01000231.1 GCA_012838685.1 Bacteroidota bacterium
CGCAGCTCGCATCATATAGGCTCTGGATAATCTCTCTATCGGTCAGGTTGTTCAATTTCCAGTGTATATAGGCTTTTTTGCCCGCTTTTGCGTTTTTTATCTCGTTTTCAATCAATAGGTTTATCTTATTTCTGAGAAAAAATGGGGAAAGCACCAGATGATAGAAATTATCTTTCTTGTAATTTATATTAAAAAAATTGAACGCTTTGAACACTTCGTAGGTGATTTTTTTATTGGCGGTAAGCAGAATATGGTCTGAATAGATTTTCGCCGTCTCTTCGTTAAAGTTACCTGTGCCTATAGTAGCGTATCTTTCAATGACTCCGTTTTTCTCCCTGGTGATGAGACATATTTTGGAATGAACTTTCAGTCCCGGTACCCCATAAATTACCTTTACTCCCGCATCCATAAGCACATTGCCCCATGATATATTGGCCTCTTCGTCGAATCTTGCCCTCAATTCAACAACTGTTGTTACCCTTTTGCCGTTCCGTGCGGCGTTCAACAATGCATTGATAACACTTGAATTGGCCGCCAGCCTGTAAAGCGTTATCTGTATGGATGCAACAAGAGGATCGATAGAGGCCTCCCTTAGCAGATCAATAAAATGGTCGAACGGATTGTAAGGAAAAAACAGGAGGATGTCCTTTTTCTTCATGGCGGCCAGAATACTCTTACCCGGAGGAATATCGGCATGTGGTATCGGTTTGAGTTGTTGGATAAAAAACGATTCCGGGCCTATTTTAGGGAATTTCATGAAATCCTTGAAGTTATGGTACCTATTGCTCGCAACAACAACATCATCCTCCCCTAAATTGAGTTTTTTTGTGATAATCTTCAGAAAATCATCGGGCATATTCCTGTCATATATAAACCGCACCGGTGTTCCCTTTTTTCTCTCCTGCAACCCTTTCCAGAGTTTGTCGACATAACTTTCGGTGGCCACGTCAACGATATCCAGTTCAGCATCCTTGGTAAGTTTTATGGTATATGCCGATATCTCGTCAAAGTCGAATATGAAAAATATTTCCTTTAACCCGAACCTGATCACATCATCAAGAAATATGATATATTTTTTATCTCCCTTTTCCGGAAGCAAAATAAAACGGGGCAACACTTTTGTAGGAATTTCCAACAGAGCGTATCTCTTTTTTTCGGTTTTTGAGTTATAAAGATATATCGCAAAAAATATGGCATCATCCGTAAAATTGGGCATAACCGAACCTTTTCCCAACAAAAAGGGCATCAATCTCGGCCTTACCTGTTGATGAAAATATTCAGACACAAATTCCACCTGCCCATCGTTTAGCTGTTTCTCGTTGATCATGTAAATATCATGAGACTCCAACTCCTTCAGTAGAGCGGAATAATTTTTTTCAAATTTTATGTTTTGTGACTGTACAATCTCATTTATTCTCTTCAAAACTGAAGTCGGATTGTATCCCAAAAGAAGTTTTGCCTTGGTTCCCAATGTTGTGAGCCTTTTCAATGTAGCCACCCTTACCCTGAAATATTCATCCAGATTGTTGGAATAAATACCCATAAACTTAAATCTCTCATGCAAAGGAACTTCTTTATTCTCAGCCTCCTGCAATACCCTTTCGTTGAACGAAAGCCAACTGATCTCTTTTGGAATGTAATGGTTCATACCTCTAAGTTGTTAAAATAATCTATTCTGTTCACGCCGCATCGTCTGGTTTCATGAAAAACTCTATTTGACCTTCACCAAATTTCACACCCTCCCATTTTTTTACCGGAAATATTATCGACACTACCCCGGATTTTGGTATAAGTTCCGATCCGTTTTTGGCGAGCATGTCACAAAGATCGGTAAAAGCGGGGTTGTGCCCGAAAAGGACAACACTATCAATCTCATCATCGACCTTCCATATCAAACTTAAAAATCGGGAAACGCCCGGATCATAATATAGGTTGTTATCCAACCAAAGCTCGGAAGGGTCTGCTCCCAATTCATCAACAAATATCAAAGCAGTTTCCAACGCTCTGAAGGCGGGACTTGAGATGTATCTGCCAATAGAAAGATTTTTATCCCTAAGTCTCATGGCCATCGTTCTGGAGACCATTTTTCCCTTTTTGGTAAGAGATCTTTCGTAATCCCCGGTTTCTACCGAAAAATCCTCCGCTTTTCCATGCCTGACAAATACCAATCTTTTCATTCATCTAGATTTTGTGACCAATATACATAAAGTATAAAATAGCGTATCCAAGAGATCGCTTTGATCATTATATGTTGACCTGTAAGATAATGATTAATTACCGTTAATCACCAAAACAGGTGCCTATGTTTTTTGCCTGCAGCACCATTGGATCCAACGGATCTATGAGCTTAAGCTTACCGGCCAC
>DUOU01000232.1 GCA_012838685.1 Bacteroidota bacterium
CGCTTCATCAAGAGGAAGAACCTGGTCACCTACCGTAATCACGGGTTGTTGGGTAGTGTCGGTTGCTGAAATAAACACCTGTGCTTCGTAAGTGCTTCCCAGGGTAACATAATTTGAGTTAGGAATGACTATGGAGGTAAGTTTATTGAATTTGAAGGATGAAGCGTCGATCTGTGTGTAGAGTTGATCAATAACTTCTGTTTCCGCGTTTCTTACGTCCACCTGTAATTTAGAGAGAATGGTGATTACAGCTACCAACGGAAGGGCCTGGAAAGTATGATTTTCCCACCTTACCGTCTCCCCGGTTTTTTTACTTTTAACATCGTCAGTATTAAGTGTTTTCCTGACAGATTCCTCGGTCGCTATACTTTTTCCATCCAATGTTGTAATAAGGAAATCGCGGTAATCATTCAGGTAGGCTTTAAGTGTGTAGGCTTTTCCATCCTCATTGGCTCCTATCAATATTTGGGAAGGAATATTGTTTTCGTCAATTTTTGTAACATGGTCGATAAACACCTCATTGCCATCAATAGCCTCTGTATCTTCTCCTTCCGCAATGGTTATTATTTCGATTTTGAGTTGTTGGATAAATTCGAATATCTCGTTGGCTCTCTCTTTAACTTCGTATGCGGCTGTTCTCAGTTCTCCGGCTTTTTGTGGGTTTTCGGCCGCAGCCCTATCAAAATCCTTATAGATAGCGTCATTTTTGGCCGCATAGTTGGAGATAGTAAGAGTAAGGCCGTTATCAACATTTTTAAACGCTTCCACGGCATCTTTTGACACGTTCAATGCGAGCATAGCAGTAAGAACCAGATACATCATTCCGATCATCTGTTGCCGTGGTGATAGCTTTTCGCTGGACATATATCAAATCGATTTAATTAGTGACAAATATTATAATTATTTGACATTCGTAGCGGCAAGCATGTTTCCATAAACATTGTTCAGTGCCGCTAAGTTATCATTGAGCTTAGTTACTTGATCTCTGTACTTTTTGGTATCTTCAGCAGAATCGGCCAGATTTTTGACAAGATCTTGAAGCTCATTATAGAGAGTCGCGGATTCTCTAACATGATCATCAGCTCCCTTTTTCTGAAGCTCATAAGCAGTATTCAGGGCAGCAAGATTTTTGTTCAGGGCTTCAATCTGTTTCTGGTATGATTTTCCACCTTCATCGATAACAGTGATCGCTTCGGCCACCTTTTGATAATTGGCGCTTGAACTGTTGAGAATATCAGTAGTCGATTTATAGGTAGCTGTCAGATCTTCAAGTGAACTGTTCGCTGAATTCACAGTTTCAAGATACTTTGCCGATGCGGCCGAAACGTCTACCATAGCGTTCATATTAGCAGTAGCATCGCCAAGCTTTTTCATGCCCACGCCAAGGTTTTTAAGCAGATCAGGAGTTAATTCGGCGCTATTGAGTATTTCGTCGAATTTTGACAATGCGGCGACTGAGCCGCCACCTCCGCCTGAGTAGATTATATTTCCTCCAATACCAGCGGTAACACCACCAGCAGTAACACCACCAGCGACAGCACCACCAGCGGGAGCAGTTGTCGGAGCGACTGGCGACCCCCCCCCAGTGCCGACGACAGTAACACCACCAGCGGGAGCAGTTGTCGGAGCGACCGATGGTCCGCTTGCACGATAAGCGGCTACCCTTTCTCTTCCTCCTTCAGGGGGTAGGCCGGCGAGTTCAGGAAAAACCAAAGTCCAGTCAACCTCCTCGCGCAGAGGTTCAAAAGCAGAAAAGAAGAAAATGATAGCTTCGGTAAGCAATCCTACTGTAAGCATCAGTCCCGCCATTGGCCAGTGTTGAATCTTGAACAAAGCACCAACAATTACTACAGATGCACCCAAACCGTATAATTTTGCGATGAAATTTTTCCATCCGGTGCTTGATACTAAATCATTAAGACGACTCATATATGTTTAATTTATTTAAAGTTATTACAATTATTCCTTTATTCTTTTGTTCCGATATAGTATCTGACATTACGGAATCCTATATAGGGTTTTGTAGAATCTTGATACTCATAATCCCTTGAACTTGTCTGGAGGAAGTAAGCGATGTCCTTCCAGGAACCACCGCGGATTACTTTACGTTTCAGTACAGGAGGATCGTCGGGGGTAGCATTGTATTCATAGTTGGGTTGAAGATCGTGTTGGAAAATATATGCCGATGTGTGATATGCTCCGCTCGTCCACTCTGCTACGTTTCCAGCCATATCATAAAGTCCAAATTCGTTTGGAGCATAGGAGGCGACTTTATTGGCATAAACACTGCCATCATCCACATAATTGCCCCTTAAAGGCTTAAAGTTGGCGAGGAAACAACCCTCATAATTACGCGTATAAGGTCCTCCCCATGGATACATGGAAAGATCCAGGCCTCCCCTTGCCGCAAATTCCCATTCGGTTTCGAGGGGGAGTCTGTATTTTGATACTTCCGGCAATCCTTTTTTCCTTAAAGCGTTGTTCATAAAATCAGTTCTCCAGTTGGAGAACGCGTTTGCCTGTACCCAGGAAACACCAACGACAGGATAATCGTCATATGATGGATGCCAAAAATAAAGATCTGCCAATGGATCGTTGAATGAATAGGTAAAGTCACGGATCCAGCACAAGGTGTCGGGATATACATTGACTACTCTATGTATGATGAACGAAGCGCGGCTATTGACACTGGAACGGGAGCCATCCGGATTTATCACTTCACCCTCGTAATAACCTGTGTTATTTTCGTAGTCGTGTACATAGGTCGCCTTTGCGGCTTGTTGATAGTCTACCCAATAGTAAGAGTAGTTGAGTTTTCTTACATCAATCTGTTTCTTGGAGTTGAATCTCTCTTCGGGAGGATAGTACATCTCTTCAAGAATATCACGAGTTGTTTCTTCGCGATAGTCGATTTTTTCGTCCCAGTTAAGAACATAAGGTTCAACAACGTTTCCTTCATCATCGACTACATAGTACTCTCTATCGGGTACTCCTGCTTCAGCAAGCTTTGTTCTGAGGATAGAGTCGCGTACCCAAAAAACAAACTGGCGGTATTTATTGTTAGATATCTCCATCTGATCCATCCAAAACGCATCAACTGTCACAGTTTTTGATAGACTGTTCTGGGCGAAAAGGGCGTCTTGGTCGCTTGGGCCCATTACAAAACTTCCAGCGGGAATGAATGCCATTTCCAAGGGTTCTGGCTCAAAGTATTTTTCTCTTCCCTGTACCCCTATCAGTTCTCCCGTATTGGAGGAACCACATCCGGTAAGAATGAGAGTTGTGACCAGTGCGGATAATAAAACCTTTTTCATGCTAAGATAGAATTTGTTGCAAGTAAGTTATTTTTTTAAAAAAAATCATAAAAATCTTATACTTTTATATTTCATCGAACTTTTTCCCAAACTAAAATCAAAACAATAGTTTACAATTATCTCGTGCGAACCGCTTGTTGTGGTTCTGATTTCCGATAATGGAAAGTCATAAGCGTAACAAATTTTTATACCGTTGTACAATTCCAACCCGATAATACCCGCTAAAGCGTCGCCCGACCTATAGGAGAGCCCCCCCCATACCTTTCTATTATATTCAAGAAGAGTTGTGGCGCTAAACTGCGCGACCCCATTGTTGAACAGACCCCATACAGACGGTAACAATTCAAATGAGGGGTTGGGTAGTAGCACCGTATACCCCGCTGTAGCGTAATAATGCCTACTTATGTAAGGAGTGGTTTCCGAATATTTAATTTTAGGTTGGTTTATATGTGAAACGGAAAAACCGGCGTAATATTTGTCGTTTTCAAAATATATTCCAAATCCCGCATCAAATGCGACAAAATTTTCACTGTTGTTGGGAATTAAGGGATCTTGTTGCGCCGGGGTGAAATCGCTTCCATCAGGGATAGACCAACTGGGTTTGATATTTGTGTTGATCATTCCCATATTAATACCTATACCCAAAGATCCTGTGCCAATGCTCATGATATAAGCATAATCCCCGGAAATGGAAATATTGTTGTCAAAACCGATAATATCGCTCATAATCGTCAAGCCAGCGCCATTTCTTGCACCAAAAAGATTGAAAGGGACGTTAAAATTAAAGGAAGTTGTAAATGGAGCACCGTCAAACCCCACCCATTGCTGTCTGCTTGACGCTGTTGCGCTGAACATACCGGAGGCTCCGGCCGAACCAGGGTTATAATTGGCTATATTAAACATATAAAGAGTACTGGCTGGGTCCTGCTGAGCACCACACACACCACAAGCGGAGACCACAGTTAATATTACCAAACCAAATTTTTTCATTTTTCTTTTTCAGCATCCAAATCATTGTGTGGAATTCGAATCAGCAAAGTAAACAAAATTCTATAACGTAAACAAATATAGTTTTATTTAGTCATAATATTTTTACATGCGACGACCAATCGGGCGAATTTTGCCGATTTATGTGAATATTTTGAATCTAAAAAAAATTTGTTTACACCCGAATGTAATGAATCTTAGGTCTCCGCAGGGAGGTTTCGGGTTTTGCTTCACCGCTCTTTTTATGGTTATTCGCCAACACGAATATACGTTGAAAAAACGCCGAATCAAATAAAATTATACTTCCCTTGCTTTTATTGATTAAAGATTCTTACCTTTGTATCGATAACAATACTTATAAAGAAATGGGAAAAATTGGAGTTACAGAGATCATCCTTATACTGTTGGTTGTTGTCCTTCTGTTTGGTGGACGTAAGATTCCCGAATTGATGAAGGGTATAGGCCAGGGGATGAAAGAGTTTAAAAAAGCATCCAAAGTTGAAGATGATGCCACTGATGCTTCTTCAGGGAAAGAGAAGGAAGCCGTAAAAGAATAAGGCTGAAATAGCCGGTACCATAAGGGGCTTCCTACAGAAGCCCTTTATTGTTTTCGGGGACATTTAACTTAAGGCCTCATATTTCTGGTTGCGCCTTATCGGTTCGTAACCGGCCTCTTTGATTATGGATATCAGCTCTTCAGCGTTGAACATATTGTTGGATCCGGCCGCGCTTACCACGTTTTCTTCGATCATAACCGAACCAACATCGTTCGCTCCGGCGTTCAATGATATTATGCCCGTATCTTTGCCAACGGTGAGCACAGAGGTCTGAATATTGGTTATGTTGTTGAGCATCAACCGACTAATGGCAATAAGCCTCAAATAATCCAATGAGCTGTAGTTACTGGAAATTTCCATCTGTTTTTTGAGAAGAGTTCCTTCGTCGCTAAAAGGCCAGGGAACAAAGGAAATAAAACCATAACTGTTTTTTGGCCTATTATTTTGGATTTCTCTCAGTATCGCCAGATGTTCAACACGCTCTTCAACAGTTTCTATGTGTCCGTACATCATTGTCGCCGATGTCGGCAAGTTCAATTGATGGGCCTCGATCATTACATCTGACCACTCTTTTACGGAGGCTTTAACCGGCGATAGGATCTTTCTAACCCGATCAGACAGGATTTCCGCGCCCGCTCCCGGCAACGAATCAAGTCCGGCTTCGATCAAAACAGAAAGGGTATTTTTAATGGACATGCCCTCTTTTTTGGCAATAAACACAATCTCGGGGGGGCCAAGGGCATGAAGCTTTAATTCAGGGTACAATTTTTTTAGTTCCTTGAAAAGGGAGGTATAAAAATCAATTCCCAATTTTGGGTTCATGCCCCCCTGAAGCAACAACTGATCACCTCCCAAGGCCATCAACTCATCAATTTTTTTGATATATTGATCAATTGTTGTTACATAGCCGTCATTTGATCCGGGCCTTCTGCAAAAATTGCAGAACAGGCATCTTGAAAAACAGATGTTGGTAATATTTACGTTTCTGTCGATAATCCATCCCACCTTTTTGCCGGGCATGTGAATTTGTCTCAATGCGGCGCCTATATACATTAATTCGTCCAACGGGGCCTCTTTATACAAAAAAGATCCCTCCTCAACTGACAACGATTCAAGTTCCAGCGCTTTTTTGTATAGACTTTCTATCTTTTTCATCAAATGGGCCATTGCATGTATTATACTCCACATCGCGTGGCATCGCGAAGGTAATGGTTTGAAAAGTAAAGAATCAATATTTATATTAACTTTGCGGTTTTTATTAAATGCCATTGTTATGAAGGTACCGAACATTGAGCGGACCAAAACGATAATGACCGATAGGTCAGTTGTATATATTTTTGAAGGAGAGGATGTTCCCGATGTTGTGGGGTTAGGTTCCGGGGAGAAGAGTTATATTGAAAGCAGGTTTAGTGAGGGAGATGAATTTGTTGTAATAAACAGGTTCAACGATAAATACATATTTTTGGTTAAACAGCCCGAAGGAAAGGAGCAGTTCCATGTAAGCGAAAAACTTCGTAGAATAGCTTACAAGATAAAAGAGGAAATAACGGGCAAATACATTGAAGAACTGTGTGTGGTTTCGATAAACGCATATCAGGGAGCGGAGGTGGATTTTACCGAAGCGTTGATACTTTCGGTTTATAAGTTTGATAAGTATAAAAGAAAGAGTCTTAAACAAGAAAATGGTTCTTTCCCGGATAGGATATTGCTCTATGGGTGTGCGGATGACAAATCACTGGAATGGTTGAAACTGACTCTGGCCGCTCTCTTTTGGGTTCGGGATGCTATAAATGAGCCGGTTAGTTTTATGAATAGTGTTCAATTCGCTGAAGAGATAAGGAGGTTGGGCGCGATTTCGGGGTTTAAGGTCGACATATTGAACGGAAAGCAGATAGAGGCCCTTAAAATGGGAGGAATTTTGGCTGTAAACAGGGGAAGCGTTGACCCCCCTGCTTTTTGTGTTCTTGAACATAAACCGGATAAATGTGTGAATATAAAACCTATCGCATTGGTGGGCAAAGGCATAGTGTATGACACGGGGGGATTAAATATCAAGACCGGAGACTATATGGCCGGAATGAAAGGGGATATGGCCGGTGGCGCCGCGGTGGCCGGTGTTATGTCTGTTATCGCGAAATTCGGGTTGCCCGTTCATGTTGTAGCGTTTATTCCCATAACTGATAACAGGCCCGGAGGAAATGCCTTTACACAGGGAGATATTGTTACAATGTACAACAATACAACTGTTGAAATTGGAAACACTGACGCTGAGGGTAGATTAATATTGGCCGATGCGATAAGTTATGCCTCAAAATATGACCCTTCATTACTGATAAATATAGCTACACTTACCGGTTCCGCATCAGCAACTTTTGGAGTACACGCCATCGCCATGATGTCGAACGCGAAAAGAGAAATTGTGGATTTAATGGTAGAGTCGGGAAACAGGGTTTATGAAAGGGTGGCGGAATTGCCTTTATGGGAGGAGTATGGTGAGCTGATCCGCTCAGATGTGGCCGATTTAAGCAATGTTGGGAAAGGACGGGTCGCGGGAGCAATAACTGCGGGCAAATTTTTGGAAAACTTCACTGATGTGCCGTTGATACATCTGGATATCGCGGGTACCGGAAAATTGAGCAACGATGATTTTTATAGGTTGAAGGGGCATCCCGGATCGGGAATGAGACTGCTCGCGGAGTTTATAAAAAGAGTGTCAGAAAATCAGATCGCAAAATAATATATGGAAGCAAAAATACCAATAGCGGGAATTTCCCATGGTGACATCAACGGAATAGGTTATGAGGTAATAATAAAATCGTTGATGGATCAAACAATATATGATATGTGTACGCCGGTAATTTATGGATCGCCAAAAGTGGGAGCATATCATAGAAAGTTGCTCAACATAGCAAATTTTTCTTTTAACAATGTCCGCAATGTCGATGAGATCAGTCTCCGCAAAGCGAATATAATAAACTGTGTGAGCGACAATGTCAGGGTTGATATCGGGAAATCGAACGAGCAGGGAGGCGAGGCGGCGTTTCAGGCACTGGAAAGAGCGACAAATGATCTTATTTCCGGAAAAATTGATTTTCTTGTTACGGCCCCAATAGACAAAAACAATATCCAATCGGATCAATTTCATTTCAACGGCCACACAGAATATATCAAAACCAGGGCCAAGGCAGAAGATGTTTTGATGTTTCTTGTGAGCGAAACTTTTAGGATTGGGGTTGTAACCGGACATGTTCCCTTAAAGGATGTGGCCGGATTGATAACAGTTAAATCAATTTTGGGCAAATTAAGGTTAATGAACCAATCGCTAAAAATTGATTTCGGTATCCGTAAACCATTGATAGCCGTACTTGGACTCAATCCTCACGCCGGAGACAACTCTCTTATTGGAACAGAGGAGGCAGAAGTAATCATACCTGCTCTTAAAGAGGCCGAGAAAGAGGGGATAATGGCTTTTGGGCCTTTTCCGGCCGATGGATTTTTTGGCTCGGGATCGTTCTCCAAATTTGACGGGATTTTGGCTATGTACCATGATCAGGGGCTGCTCCCCTTTAAATCATTGTCATTTGATTCGGGCGTCAATTTTACGGCGGGTTTGCCATTTATCAGAACCTCTCCGGATCACGGCACAGCGTTCAATATAGCCGGGCAGGGAGTAGCTTCGGAAAATTCGTTCCGACAAGCCCTTTATCTTGCCTGTACGGTATATAAAAACAGACAGTTACATAAAGAGATAACAGCGAATCCCTTAAAACAACAGGAAATTGACAATCAGCATGATAAGGCCGATGAACTGCCTCCTGAAATAGGAAACAACGAATAGATGCCATGATTGAACACATTAAAGGGGACCTTTTGAAGATAACTCCCGCTTATGTTGTCGTTGAGACCGCGGGCGTGGGATATTTAGCCAATATCTCGCTTTCAACATTCTCGAAACTTGAGGGTAAAAGTAGTTGTATGCTCTTTATACATGAGGTAATCAGAGAGGATAGTTACCAGCTCTTTGGTTTTGCCGATGAAGACGAACGACATGTTTTCAGGCTTCTGATATCGGTTACCGGAGTTGGGGCCGCTACAGCCAGATTGATGTTATCTTCACTTTCTCCCGATGAAATTAGAGGAGCTATTTCTACCTCAGATATCAATCTTTTGAAAAGTGTGAAGGGGGTAGGTCTGAAAACAGCCCAAAGAATAGTTGTTGACTTAAAGGATAAGGTTGATAAACAAGCATTAGCAAACGAATTATTTGTTTTAGCGGACAATACCACCAAAGAAGAAGCGTTATCTGCTTTAGTGATGTTGGGTTTTGCGAAAGCGACCGTTGAAAAAGTACTTGACAATATCATTAGGAAAGAAAAAGGGCTCTCTGTGGAGGATCTTATAAAACGAGCGCTAAAAAACATGTAATACAGAATATTGGTCGTATTGGGCTTAAACGAATCATATAGAAAATATCCGGTATGTCGCTTTTCCTTGCTGTTTGTCCTGCTGTTGTCGTTGACAAATTTTGCTGTCGGA
>DUOU01000306.1 GCA_012838685.1 Bacteroidota bacterium
CTCCGCTTGCCGATGCCGTGAAACTCAGTTGGTATTGTGTCTCGGATTGGAAGGCACCCAATCCGAGATTTTCCATTCAGGCTTCCGTGACTATACGGATCAATGCACGATCAGAAGAACAAGCGAGGAGCAAAAAAACAGGGCTGGGAAGCAAGCTAGGGGCAGCGGGAAGCTGCCCCTATTACCTCACAAGTTTGGCGCGGCATCCCTGCCTTCACTTGTTACCGACACACTGCCAAACGATCGATCCGCTAGAAGATTCGAAGCTTTTGGTTCTCGACTCAAGAATGTCAGTTATCGGACGGATATTGCGGATGCTCTCAGTTGGTCTATTTGTATCCAGTTGGTTCTTGATCCCTTTGCTTGTCATCAATCCATTCCCACTGATAACAAATTCATATTTCCGAGGCTCAGGCTTTGGTGTTATTGGCGATGGCAAATAAACCGGCGCTGCCATCGCATTGACCTCCCTACCTGTAACAGTCCAACAACCGGAGAAAATAGAATACCCTTCTCCAAATAGCACCGATACCTCATGGCCACGAGAGCTTTTTCCAAGAATCCCATTGATGACCCCAAATCTGCCATCGGAGTAGAAAACAATAATTTGAGCATCAGCAGTTAGATTCTCAGGAAATACTGGCGACGCATTCCAGCCAGAAGTTCTCTCAACCACTACGCGCGGACTGGGATCTTTTCCCCAACACGAGCAGATACAACTCATGGTCAGTAACGTAATCAAGAGTCTCATTTGACCACCACTGGAACCCTAGGGGTTTTTGGAATTAGCTGAAGCAATAACTTTAAAACTTGTTCTGATCGTTCGCAGATACATCCGTGCGTATAATCTCCCGGACGATCTTTACCATGCAGGTAGTTTCCCTGAAATCTCGGATCTCCGTTATCGGCATGGTTAAGCGCCGCTCTGATATTCCCCCATTCCCAAGTTACTTCCGAAGAGAAGTTTTCTTCATTGATGTCCTGAATTGTCTGAATTCCATAATCTACCTTGGGCCCCAGCGTTCGCGGATCAAGATCTCCGCTGCCTTTTATGTCCGATCGACGCAATTGGATCATGTAAGTCCCGTTCGGCAGAGGATTCGATTTTGCTTCTGAATTTGGCCCCCCTGAAATGCTTCGGATCTGGCAACTTGGTCACCGTAGCCTTTTCCGTATAACGTTAAGTTTCCTGTCGCAGCACCGTATTTATTCGTGCCGGTCTTTTCGAAAACAAGCAGATGCGTGTAATCACTGTGAGTGCAGCCTTTGCTTCCTCGTTTACATGATTTGCCGTTAGCATCGACGTCGGAACCGTCATACCATGTCCAACTGCCGCCCACGTTGAACCAATTCCTTCCGTCCGGGTCAATACGCCTTAGCGGATTATTGGATGTATATGCATAGAGATTCCAAGTCTGGGGGTTATCCAGCCGTGATAGTAGTACGATATCAGGGCTAGTAAATCGCCCTTGCGGGGATGAGAAGTACCTCGCCCCGAAGTAATCGAGCCCCGTTTCGGCATCCCGTTCTTTGCCGGTGAACTTCTGCGGAGCCCTGCTGTCATAGTTGGCATCGGGCGGGTCGGGGTAGCAACTCC
>DUOU01000233.1 GCA_012838685.1 Bacteroidota bacterium
ATATAATATATAACCCCGAAGCGCCGCCAATACTCAATGAACATGCTTTGGGGAACGCATGGTTCGTGGAAAAGGCAATTATTGTAAAAAACGCCAATGAAGAGATCAACTTGATACAGAAAATTGATCCCGGAAACGAAACGGTTATTGATGACGATTTCGAAGATATGATCGCCAAAAAAGAGTATCAAACAGACAGTATAAACTATATTGAACTGACCTCATACAAGCCAAATGAGCTCATCTATAACTATAAAACGGAAACCGACCAGTTGGCCATATTCTCCGAAATATACTATCCCAAAGGGTGGGAATGCTATATCGATGGGGAAAAGAGCTCCCATTTCAGGACTAATTACGTTCTCAGGGGAATGGAACTTCCCGCCGGAAGCCATGAAGTCCGATTCCAATTTGATCCCCCTTCATACAGGATAGGCACCAAAGTTTCCTATGCCAGTTCAATTATTATGTTATTAATGGCTATAGCCTACCTGCTATATCCAAAGTTCGGGCCCAAAAATTATAATACGGAAAAATGATCTGTCCGGTATGTGATCAGGAAAAAATAGGCGAACGATTGGAGGTGACCGACCACTTTCTAAGCCTGGAAAAATTCGAACTGGTTAAATGTGCCTGTTGTGGCATGGTATATACCGACAATCCTCCCTCACCCGCGGAGATAGGCAAGTACTATGACAGTGAAGGGTACCTTTCACATAACGACAACGCTACCGGACCAATAAGCGTCATTTACAGGGAAGCCCGCAAGTTTATGCTCGCGCGCAAACGTAAGGCAATCGAAAAACTGTCGGGCCTAAAATCGGGATATCTTTTGGATATCGGTTGCGGTACGGGCCATTTCCTGGAGGAGATGTCAAAATATGGCTGGAACGTTGAAGGGGTTGAGATAAACGAATTTGCCAGGAAACAGGCCGCTCTTTTGACAAGTGCGAATATTTTGGACCCCTTGGAATTAACCGGCCTACCCTCCAACAGTTTCGATGTTATAACGTTATGGCATGTACTGGAACATTTTCACGATCCCCGAAATTATATGGAAGAGATAGGCCGGTTGCTCAAACCCAAAGGAATATGCGTTGTTGCCCTGCCAAATATCCATTCGTTTGATGCCATCCATTACGGCGATTTCTGGGCGGCTTACGATGTTCCCCGCCATTTATGGCATTTTTCGCCCTCTACCTTCGAAAAATTCGCCGCTAAATATGGTTTCTCAATCTTCAAAATAAAGCCTCTGCCCCTGGATACGCTTTTCATCTCGATGATGAGCGAAAAACATAAAAAAAGTCGCCTCCCCATGCTGAAGGGCATCTTTATAGGAACGTGGTTCCAGTTAAAGAGTATAGCCGATATAAAAAGAACCAGTTCACTGATCTACTTTTTAAGGCATAAAATAGAGGAATAGAAACCAAAATTTATATATCTTTGCAGCCACGAAACTGCTCCGTGGTGTAACTGGCAACACGTCTGACTCTGGATCAGAAGAGTTCAGGTTCGAGCCCTGACGGAGCAACTTATCATATAACCACCTATACAATTTCAAGTGTAGGTGGTTTTTTCATCTCTACGGGTTTCCGCCAGGTCAGGCCATAAAACTTTTCCATACGATATTATCGGTAAAAAAACGGACTCTGTTTCGTCATAAGGTGTCGCTTTTTCGCTTTAACCCGCTTTTTCTTACTGTTCGCGCCAGTGGTTTCTAATTCAATTTTTTTATTTATTTCCTTTGCGGTAAATGTGAATAGTTGATGATGGGATGTGAGCAGAAATCGGCTAGTTGTGGTAGCGTGGTATTCTCTATTTTTTTCCGAATAAAAAATGATAAGAAGTTTTATGCAAAAAGTAAAAAATAAACCGCAATTCTTGAAAATTGTAGAAGGATGATTATCTCCACCCTTGTGAATAAACGATGAGCATTGAAAGAATAACCAAAGTATCATTATTATGGATAGAAGAGACATGTTGAAAATAATAGGCGCCGGAATGGCTGCCACATTTATGGCGGGTATCGCGCCCCGAACCCACGCTGCTATTCTAAAAGATAGGGCGGATAAGAAGAAACGACTTGTGTTCTATTTTACCGGTTACTAGAATTAAGGGAAGACCGTTGTGTGGAATGTATGACCTGCTCCAGTGTGTGCCCGCGCGATAATTTCTCACTCGGGACTAACGGTTTGCGGTATTCAGGACAATGCGAACACTGTCTCTCCTGCGTGCATAACTGCCCACAGAAGGCGCTTACGCTCAAATCAACCAGTGAAGGTCGCCCTGGAGAGCGTAATCCCGAGGCCCGCTTCCGAAATCCTAATATCTCTTTGAATGAAATAGTTAGATCTAATAAACAATAGGTAAATCAGTTTTACATGAATGCATTTGTTCACAAAACAGCCGTTGCGCTCGTATCCTTTTTAATAGGGATTCACGCCTTTGGACAGGGGCAGTTTCCCATGTATAACAACCACGAGCATTCTACCGCGGCTCAGCCATTTGCAGACTTGTCACAGCATATTTGGGATTTGATGGCTGCCAAGGATGCGGATGGCCTGCGGGAAATCTTTCATCCAAATGCGATGTTTGTCCATATGGGAGGCTATTGGGATTGTGCCCAGGAATTGACGATTATAGGTCAGGGATGGATTCACTACAAGCATGCTGAAGTCTATGGCGTAGATGTAAAGCAGATTAACGATAACAATTGGGCTGTGTATAGCACCATCAAGTTGGATGCGGCTCTTGGTGGTGGAGACAATGTGGTCACGACGCCCTTTTTCGTAACGCAAACTTTTACGAACGAAAACGGAAAGTGGTGGATGACTGCTATGGCTTTCACATCCCGCACAATGGGGCCGGGAATTGAAG
>DUOU01000314.1 GCA_012838685.1 Bacteroidota bacterium
AACGTACACGTTAGCAATCGTATATTTCGCCCGGACGATGTCACCAAGAGACAGTCGGGGTGGCTACGGGAGATTTTGGGTCCGGAAGGATGCCCACGGACATGTTTTAAAACTGTAACGAAGAGATAAATCGCAAAAAAGAACGAACAATTGGGAATCAAAACAGGCAAATTGGCAGGGTCAGGAACAGAAACAGGAGCAGGAGCAGGGACAGGGGAACAAAGTCGCCGTTTCAGCGATGTTTGAGCCAAGTAATCAAAACCATGACTTTTGCTGACTTTTTGGGCTTGACCAGCCGACTGCTCGAATCTACAATCCCGCTAATTTTAACGGAGGTGCTCCCAATGAAGTTCAAATTGCTCGCGCTTGCTCTTGTGTTGGCTGGATCATTTGCCGCCTGTGGTGACTCACCATATGACTCATCATACGAATGTGAAGGCGCAGGAACCTGTGAGGAACCACGTTACTGCATTAACGAGGATTGGGACTACTACTGGGAGGTCGACGGTATAAAATTTGAGCTACCATCTGAAGTAAATGAATACTGCGCCGACCAATACTAGCCTTGCTGCTGCTGATTTTCCCAGAATCCTCACCATGCCCCCAGAATTAGCCCCTTGATGGGCCTCGGTTTTCCTGTTGCCTTATTTAAATTTTTATTACAGAGTCAGAAAGCCCAGCCTTACTAAATAATAATCCGTACTAATAATTGGCTTTGGAACATGTGCTTGGAAATTGAGCACACAGGAGAGGAAAATAATGACTAAAGAAAAATCACTCCAAGCGGTTTTGGACAGGGTGGTTGATGGCAAAAAGGTGTTTGGGGCCTCTTTTGCCGTCAAAAAAGATGCCGTAACTTGGTATGGGGCATCTGGTAATCTAACCATCGACCATCCTTACTTTATTGCCAGCACCACCAAGTTGTTCACCACAGCGCTGATTCTGAAACTAAGACATGAGGGCAAGCTTAACCTTGATGACAAAGTCGGCAAATTCATTGACCCTGCGATTTTGGCTGGCCTGCACGTTTACAAAGGAAGAGAGTATTCCCAAGAACTAACCATCAGGCACTTGCTTGCTCACACGTCGGGACTTCCAGACTATTTTCAAGACAAGGGTGCAAACAAAAAGAGTTTGGAAGACGAGCTGATGGCTGGCGAAGACCAGTTTTGGACTTTTGAACAGGCAATTGAGAGGACAAAAAGGATATCCGCCCTTTTTGTGCCTGAGACAAAGGCAAAGTACTCTGATGCCAATTTCCAGATTCTAGGAAAGATTATCGAGGCCATAACTGGCGAGTCTTATACAGTAAATTGCCAACAATCAATAATCCAGCCTTTGGAGCTGACAAAAACCTATTTGTATCAGGACTCAACTGATGAAACGCCAAAAACGTTGTATTACAAAAGCAAGGAGCTCAAGATACCCAAAGCAATGACTTCCTTTGGGCCAGACGGTGGAATGGTCTCAACTTCCGCAGATATGCTTGTTTTTATTGAAGCTTTTTTCACTGGCAGATTGTTCCCCCAAGCCTACATTGATGAGCTACAAGACTGGAAACGAATTTTCCCTCCAATGCGTGCAGGCATTGGAATTCATTTGTTTAAATTGCCTTGGATTTTCAATCCCACAGGGGCAATCCCATATTTTATCGGGCACTCGGGACTTTCAGGGGCCTTGGCGTACTACAGCCCACAAGAAAATCTCTATGTTGCAGGAACTGTTAACCAACTGGCACACTCTGACATATCGTTCAGAACCATGATTTCATTGGCTTTAAAGATGCGATAGGCGAACTTCAGTACTACAAAGGAACAGTCGAAAGAATCGAATTCAATGTATTTGACTAGAAACTTTGCGAAATCCCGGCTCCCGCTGTAAAAACTGCACGTCAATTTGTTACCATTCCGCCCAGGTTTTTCGGAGGCTCTATAGATGAAAGCTTTACTAATGACACTTGCGATTGTACTTGCCGGAACGTTTGCCGCTTGTGACAAGCCTGGCTACAAATGTGAGGGCGAGGGGACCTGCGAGAGTCCGCGTTGTTGTGTTCACGAAGATGACGTCTTGGATACCTACTGTGTCGTCGACGGACGCGAGTTCGACAACCTCGTCAAAGTTACTGCATACTGCGCAAACAAAAAACTGAATTAATCTACGACGTAAACAGTGCCCTCTGGCATTGGGGCCTGATTTGTAATCAGTAGCTCCGTCAGTTTCCCCCTTTTATCAGGACGGGAATTGATGCTTCTTCTGGCCTCGACTCGCTGTATGTGGAACTCGCGATATAAATCGTGGAAGAAGCTGTCGTTTGCACCTTTTACATCTGAATTACTTAGAATCCAAGCATGACCTAACTTGTCGAGGCTAATACAAAAATCCCTCAAACGAATCTGTTCACTGTCCCCAAAATCATCTTTTGCGTACGAGTTAAAGCTTGAGGTCTGGCTAAGCGGTTTATATGGCGGGTCAAAGTAAAAAAGCAAGTTATCGTCTGCGAATTTAAGTGTTTGCTCAAAATCCCCACACAAGATCTCCACCTTTTGCAAAGCCTTGCTGACAGCCAAGATATTTTCCGCGTCACAGATAGTTGGCCTTTTGTAACTGCCAATTGGAACGTTGAACTCGTTCTTTCGATTGACTCGATACAAGCCGTTAAAGCAGGTGCGATTCATAAAAATGAACAGCGCCGCTTGCATTATTTGATCTGCACCTCTTAAGTTATATAGCGCTCGTTTCTGGTAAAAGTAGGCCTTCTTCTCGTCTGCTTCCAAGGCATGAAACTCGTTTTGCAGTGTTTGCAAAGCAAAAATCAAATCCTTTGGTCTGAGAGCAATGACTCTGTATGTAGTAATCAAGTCTTCGTTGATGTCATTGATTACAGCTCGCTTCACGTTTGGAAAATTGTTCAGCACCCAAAAAAGCACAGCACCACTGCCAACAAAGGGCTCAATATAGGTGAATCCTTCCTGTTTGATGTTTGCAGGCAAAACCTTTTCTATTGCAGAAATGAGCTGACTCTTACCCCCAGCCCACTTTAAAAAGGGTTTTGCCGTCCTGTGTTCAATCACGTCGATTGCTCAAAAAATTTTTATAACCGACGAAAAAATCAGGTTTCTTTCGAAATTGATTTTTCGTAAACTTCCTGGGGTTCATTTTAATTGCTTGAACAAGGTATGCAAATGGATTTGCGGATGCCTGTTTTAAAGTTGTTTGGGGCGCAAAAATCTATCCTCCGCTTTGGTGTGTCGTTCATGCTAGCGGCGGCACTTGTGCTTGCTGGGTGTGGTGGTGGCGAAAACACGTCTGATGACGTGACACCTGGTGACGCCACTGATGATACAACCATTGATGCAGCACCTGGCGATACAGCTGGTGACGCAACTGGCGACACAACTGGAGACACCACAACGGATGTCACACCTGGCGACACAACCAACGATGTAACACCCGACGAGTGCAGCCCGGGC
>DUOU01000234.1 GCA_012838685.1 Bacteroidota bacterium
ATTTTTTCAAGTCCCCCGAACTTGCCTATCCCATGGTCTATATGAACTACATAATCTCCGGGATTCAATCCGGTCAACTCCTTCACGGAGATACTCTCTTTTCTGGAAAAATAACCTCTGATCTTGAATTTATGGTAACGGTCGAATATCTGGTGATCGGTGTAGATCGCGATCTTCATATCGTTATCGGTGAAACCGGCATGAATGTTTTTATATAATGGTTTGAACGAGACTTCGGGGTTGACTTCGGAAAAAATATCTTCAAGCCGCTTTATCTGTGACTGACTTTCGGAAACTATATAAGTTTCGTACCCGTTGGCGCTGTTTTCCAGAAGTTTGTCGGCCAACAGCCCAAAATTCTTGTTGAACACCGGTTGTGGCTCGGTATTGAAACGAAACGAAACATACTCCCCCGCAAAAAAACCTTTTTTGCCGAATTCCACTATCCTGAATTTGGAGCACTCTTCCATCAGGTGGTTTCCGGTAATTATGATCTCTTTTTTGCCGACCACATGGCCGGACTCCTCCCTGCGCGATGTCTGGTAATAAATGTCATTAATTTTATCCTTAATGAACGGAGCCTCATCAAATATAATTATTGACGAAGGGGGAAGAAAATCGGTGAAGGTGTCGTTGATCTTTTCGATATGTATATCCTGTATGTTGGGTATTACCGATATCTGGTTCTTTGTGCTGACCGACAATTGATCATCGGTGTTGAAAGTTCTTATAGAGTCCACCTCATCTCCAAAGAAATCCAACCTGTACGGCAGATCCTCCGAAAAGGAGAAAATGTCGGCAATACTTCCCCTGATAGAGTATTGCCCGGGTTCGTTGACAAAATCGACTCTTTCAAAACGATACTCCTGCAGCATCTCCTCGATAAACTCTATCGAGAGCTTGTCCCCTTTGGCAATGTTGAAAGTATTTGTTTTGAGGTTTTTCTTGCTGATCACTTTCTCCATCAGAGCCTCGGGGTACGTGACAATTATCCCTTTTCGCTTTCCTGAAGCCAGGTGGTTCAATACCTCGGTACGCAGAACTATATTTGCCGGCTCTGTCTGTTCGTACTGTACTGATCGCTTGTATGTAGATGGAAAAAAATATACTATTTCCGCATCGGTAAGCGAGGTTAGGTCGTTGTAAAAATAGGCAGCGTCCTCCTTTTCGGGAAGAACGACCATGAAGGTACGCGAGGAGCTTTGGAAAGCTTTGGCGACCAGGATAGCTTTCGCTGAACCTGTTAGTCCATCTATTACCGTTCTTCCTGCCGGGTTGGCGGCAACAGTGTTCCTTACACTTACAAGTACCGGATGGTTCCTGAAAATTGATGTGAGCGTATCTTCTTTCATCGTTGTGAAACAGACCGCAAAATTAATCTAATTATATTGAACCGCACATTTACAACCTCTCCATAAGGGTACTTTTTGCCAAATTTACCACTTATATGATAAATCGCCGATAAAGGATATAAGATCGATATATATTTGGCTTGTTCAGATGTTCCCTTTTGACCGCGGAGATTGGATCACCTATCAAATTTCAGCCGTTCTCCCCTGTAAGATCTGTTTATGCCTCCCCTGTTGTATATCATCCTGCCGTTCACTATTGTGGAGACGACCTGTGTGGTGAAGGTTTGGTTCTCGAACAGGGACCAGCCGCATTTATAAAGGATATCTCCTTTCGACCCTACCTCCCAGGTATGGTTGGGATCAACAAGACAGAGGTCGGCCTTGTATCCCTCCCTGATAAATCCCCTATCCTTGATACCGAAGATTATCGCGGGGTTGTGGCACATCTTCTTTACTACGGTCTCAATGGAGAGCGATCCGTTTTTCCAGAGTTCCAGCATTGCGGTCAGTGAGTGCTGGATCATTGGTGTCCCCGACGGCGCCAGAAGATAATTCCTGTTTTTTTCCTCCAAGATGTGCGGTGCATGATCGGTTGACACAGTATCGATAATATCGCGGGTTATCCCTTTTATCAGCGCCTCCCTATCGAATTTGGTCTTTATGGCGGGATTGACCTTCATAAGGGTGCCAAGAGAACCGTAGTAACTGTCATCAAACCAGAGATGTGGAATACAGGCTTCAGATGTTATTTTTTTCTCTCTTATGGGTGTCGCGCCATCAAAAAGTTTCAGTTCGTCGGCTGTCGACAGATGGGCAATATGAAGTCTGGTTCCGTTTTCCTTCGCCAGTTGGATAGCGTTGGCTGAAGAGATGAAACAGGCCTCCCGGCTTCTGATCAGGGGGTGAAACCTTGTAGGAATGTTGTCGCCATATTTCTCCTTATATATCCCGATATTTCTTTTTATCGTGGCTTCGTCTTCGCAATGAGCGACAATAGGGACATTAGCGTTTCTAAAAAGTTGGACAATGGTCTTTTCATCGTTGACCAGCATATTGCCGGTGGAGGAGCCCAAAAACAGTTTTATCCCGCATACGGAAGAGGGATCTATCCCGGCAATCTCGTCCCTGTTTTCGTTTGTGGCGCCCAGGTAGAACGAATAATTTATCAGGGAATGTTCAGCCCCAAGCAGATACTTGTTTTCCAGGTCGTGAAGGGTCACGGTTTGCGGTAACGTGTTGGGCATATCCATGAATGAGGTTACCCCACCGGCGACAGCTGCTATTGTTTCGTTGAAAATATCGGCTTTATGGGTAAGTCCCGGTTCCCTGAAATGTACGTGCGTATCTATCACTCCCGGGATGAGTATCAGTCCGGTTCCGTCAATTATTGCCGTGTCTTTAGGAATGGATATACCATCCATAAAGCCTATCGAAGCTATCCTATCGCCTATTATCAGTACAGACCCGGGGGTGGATTTACCATCATTGACAATAGTTGTATCTCGGATAAGTATGCTGTTCGCGACCATTATTCAAATTTTGGGGCAATACTTTTCTCCTTTGAGCGGATATCAGGCTGTTTTGGTATATTTGGTGAACAGACTTCTGAGCTTCATGCGTATCACGCCCCACAACGCTTCGCTGAAGATCCCGCCCGACATTTTTGAGGAGCCGAGTTTCCTGTCGGTGAAAACTATCGGTATCTCCACAATATTGTAACCGAGCTTCCATGCGGTAAATTTCATCTCAATCTGGAACCCGTAACCTATGGAGCGAATAGGATAGGATTTGATGTCACGCAATACCGCGCTACGATAACAGACAAATCCTGCCGTTGTATCCTTGACCTTCATCCCGGTTATTATACGAACGTAGACCGAGGCGAAATATGACATAATAATCCTTGAAAGCGGCCAGTTTACGACATTAACTCCGCTGACATACCGGGAACCGATAGCAACATCGGCCTTGCCGGTTGAGCAGGCTTTGAACAGCCGTTCCAAATCTTTTGGATTATGGGAAAAGTCGGCATCCATTTCATAAATCAGATCGTAGTTTCTGCCCAGGGCCCAATCGAATCCGGTGAGATATGCGGTACCAAGACCAAGTTTCCCTGATCGTTCAATTAAGTGAAGATTACTGTAAACAGTTTGCAGTTCCTTGACCTTTAGCGCCGTGCCATCGGGAGAGTTATCATCCACTATCAATATATCAAAACCGGTACGGAGAGAAGAGACGGCCTTTATTATAGCCTCTATATTCTCAATTTCGTTGTAAGTAGGTATAACGACAATGTTTGTCATAAGTGGCATTATATTACAAATTTATAAAAAACATTGAATATTGTTGAACGTTCGGAAAATAATTAATACTTCTATCCTAAAAAATCTATTCCCGATCAAAACAATATTATAAGGATTTATACGCTAATAGAGAGCCATTCTGGCATAACAGTCAGGATAAAATCTTACTTTTGTATTCAATTCCGATGGGACAAGTATTACGATAAAACTGG
>DUOU01000021.1 GCA_012838685.1 Bacteroidota bacterium
ACAGCTTGTCCATAAACAGTTACTTCTATTATTTTGTATAAAACTTATTCAATGCGCGACCTATAAAGAAATAGGATTCTTGTTAGTTTTTTGCCGACAATTGGAATTATTCGCTATGTTTTCATGGTAAGGGATGTTGGCCGTGGCAATAACAACCTGCTCAATGATTGTTTATTGTGGGCAATCTTAAAGTGAAAACGGATAGACAAATCTTTGGTTTTTCTATTTTGCCGGGAGTTGTCCATGCTTTTTCGGCAAGTTCGTCAGGACGCGACCATAACTCTGATCTTTCCTTCCCAATCCTTTCCCCTAAACGGTTCATCAATCTTTATTTGAACGCGAATGTAATGTTTAATTGGTTAAGTGGCATCTGGTTTTTTAAAATGAATCGTTTTGTATTCGCGCTACATCTTTTTATTGAGAGGCTTAAGATTGATATGTTTTCCCGTTAACTCCGGTTATTTGTCTTATTATTAGAAGTATCGCCTTACTTTTTGTTTGTAATTCAAATAATCCCCGCCAAAACGACTACTTAGAAATTTTTCTTCGCTTAAGATTATCAGATGGTAAACATAAACACTGTATAGCCCAATTATAAAAAGGTAAATATTCATGGTATAAACAATACTGGACAATGTGATAAGATGGAGTCCAATATACATTGGATTCCTGCTGATTTTGTATATACCCTCTGTTTTAAGTTTTGTCTCTTTCAACGGTATTCCCATCCTGACATTTTTTCCTAAATATATGGAACTTAAAACCAGGAAAATGAATCCAATTACCGCAAAAGTTATGGATATGAACAATCTAAATGGATTTATATTGTACACTCCATTCGAAACAACTGAATGAATCGCGACTGCCCAGGTTAAATATCCCCCAATTTTCCCTGTAAAGAATAGCAGGGGATTTATTGGCGACTTTCCCAGTATCTCCATAACAATATATTTTTGTATCAAATAAAATAATATCCGGTCACCACAATTTTTTCGGCTGCCAAGCGTGGTATCTCTTAAGCAGTGCCAGGCACTGGATCGATAACAGTCAAGCGCGAAGCGGTCTAATTGTTTTGGACAGTATTTTGTTTCATTTTCCGACAAATATAATCAATTGGTTTGTTGTTTAATACTCTTTAATAATGTTTAAATTTGTCCGGAAATGTTATGAAAGAATTGGTTGATAAATTACAGGAGAAAAATGTGCTCACGAAAAAGGAGTTCGTGGAGTTGCTTGATTCCCGGAACGCGTCACTGTCCGATTATCTTTTTGGGAAGGCGACTTCAGTACGCAACCGGTATTACGGTAACGATGTTTTTATCAGGGGACTTATCGAGATAAGCAATATATGCAAAAATAATTGTTTTTATTGCGGTATCCGTTGCGCTAACGGTAACATTCAACGGTACAGACTATCAAAAGAAGAGATTCTTGACAGTTGCGATATGGGGTATAAGCTGGGTTTCCGGACTTTTGTGATGCAGGGGGGAGAGGATTTATATTATAACGATGAAAGAATGGTTGACATCATCGGTACAATCAGATCTCTTTATCCGGATTGCGCGATTACATTGTCGCTCGGTGAGAAGAGCTACGAAAGTTATCTGGCCTATTTTCAAGCCGGCGCGGATAGATACCTGTTGCGGCATGAAACGGCCAATGCCGACCATTACAAAAAATTGCATCCCACAGTTATGTCTCTTGATAATCGCAAAAGATGCCTGTGGGACTTAAAACGGATCGGGTATCAGACCGGGACGGGGTTTATGGTTGGTTCTCCTTTTCAAACCAATGAGACTATTGCCGAAGATTTGTTGTTTATCAACGAGTTAAAGCCGGAGATGGTTGGCATTGGGCCCTTTATACCACATCGCGATACCATTTTCGCCAATGAAGAGAAGGGGTCTGTGGAACTGACTTTGTTTCTTTTGGCGATTATTCGTTTGATGTTGCCAAGGGTTTTGTTGCCGGTAACAACCGCGTTGAGTACCCTGGATCCGGCCGGAAGGGAAAAAGCTGTGGGAATAGGGGCAAATGTTATAATGCCAAACCTCTCTCCCCCGGAACAGAGGGAGAAGTATATGATTTATGATAATAAAATGTTCACGGGAGTGGAGGCTTCCGAGTCAAT
>DUOU01000235.1 GCA_012838685.1 Bacteroidota bacterium
AAAATTAAAACAAGGGCTGGAATTACTGTTCCAAATGGTAGAGGCAACTTCATCGGGTGAGTTAACCAACGAATTTGACAATATCGTCTCCGCGTACAAATCTATGCTGAATTATACAATGGAAGGGGTAAGTGACCCCGAAAGGGACAATGTGTACATAAAACTTATGAAATCAACATTTAAGCTGGCCGACAAGTCAAAACAAACTCTTTTGTCGCGTTACTCCGGATGGCACAGTTACTGGATAAAGCAGCAGGTAGAAAAAGAACAGCGCTTAACTTCCCACAATATTGTTGAAACCGTGGACAATCTGATTTTTAAAGCGGCCCTTGACGAATTGTTATACCCCGATCTAGAGTCGGAAAATGATCCCAACTCAGAAAAGAGTATAAGACACAAGCAATTAATAAAGAATATTTTCAACCATCTGTGGCTGGCAGATTATTATAGTGAAGTAGAAGAAAACCTTATAAAAATCATTTTTGAATCGGGTAAATTTGAATGGTACGAAACATCGTTGATTACTTCGGCGATAACGCTAAGCTTGTTCAGGACATGGCAACTTGAAAAGGTGAAATACCTGTTTTACATATATGATATGGGTATGGACCAACTTTCCGAAAGAGCCATGACCGGATTGATTATAAATTTGCACCATTATAACGAAAGAATACAATTTTATCCTGAAATTATCTCTATCCTAAAAAAGAGAAAGTCAGATGACACCTTCAGAGAAAGGCTTATAATGGCGGCTCTGCAAGTTATCAGATCCAAGGAGACAGAACAGTTATCCAACAAGCTTCGGGACGAGATAATACCAAAAATGACAAAACTCCGGCCACGTATCGAAGAGAGGCTGGATTTGGAAAATATCCTGCCTTCCGATATCGCCGATGGGAAAAACCCCGACTGGGGAGCGATGTTCAATGAGTCAGAAGAGATTTTCAAAACAATGGAGGAGATGACCAAACTTCAGATGGAGGGGGCAGATATATATATGTCGGCCTTCTCGAATCTGAAAAACTTCGACTTTTTCAAGGAATTCCACAACTGGTTTATGCCGTTTTACCCCGACCATGAAGTGCTGAACGAAGTGTTCAACGATGCCGTTTTGGGACCGGGAACAGATGAATTGGCCGAAGCCATGTCCATTACGCCATTTATTTGTAATTCGGATAAATTCTCGCTGATACTATATCTCAAATATCTCCCTTCATCCCAAAAAACAATGATGCTGAAAGTTTTCAAGATGGAACTTGAGGGGTTGAGGGAGATGAACGACAGCGACAAAAAACTGACAGACCCAAAAAATAGTTTTAAGATCAATACAACCCAATATGTCCAGGACTTATACAGATTTTTCAAGCTTTCGCCCTATAAAAAAGAATTTGAGGATATTTTCAACAGTCGGTTAGATATATACAACTCACTGTTTTTTAATATTATATGCGAAAAGTCGGACGACTATCTTTTATTCGCCGATTATTTCTTTAACAAGAACTTCTTTGACGACGCGAAAAATATCTTGTTAAAATTTATTGAAGAAAATCCCGAGAACAGCCAACTATACGAAAGAGTTGGATATTGTTACCAGGAAACTTTTGATTACACAAATGCCTTGAAATACTACCAGTTGGCTGAAATAATCGATAGAAAGCCGTGGACCCTGAAAAAAGAGGGGTTCTGTCTCAGACGTCTTGGCAAAACAAAAGAAGCGTTGGATTATTATCTTCAAGCAAGTGAATTAGAACCTGATAACATTCACACTACCATGATGATAGGCCATTGTTACCTGGATCTGAAGGAATACGAAACCGCACTTACCTACTATTTCAAAGTGGAGTACAACACGCCCGGAAACGTAAAAATTTTGCGCCCCATTGCCTATTGTTTCTGGGCATTGGGAAGATTTGACGATTCGGAAAAGTATTACCAAAGACTTTCCAACGATATCCTAAACATGCATGATTATATAAATATCGGACACCTTAAGTTATGTAGTGGAAACAAGAAAGAGGCGGTTGATTGCTACAGGAAAAGTATTGATAGCGGCAACATATCCAAGGAGAGATTCTACGAGATAATTGAAGAAGACAAAGATATGCTGATTTCACTAGGAATAGATGCCGATGAACTATCATTAATAGTGGACTACCTTTTCTACTCAATTGAATAACCCTCTGTTGTTTATAAAAAAACCGCTAAATACAGACAAGCCTGAAAGGATTATTTCACTGGAGGAGCCAGTGGTGGCGGTGGGCTTACGAACATTTCATCATCGCGATAAGGAAATGAATCTTCATTGCCCCGCGGGCCCCGATCATATCTGTCGCGCCTATCAAAGCTTCGCGAGGAATCCCGAAAACCATCGCTATCTCTATCAAGCTCCTGACGATTAGATCTATATCTGGTTGAACCTTCCCTATTCTTCATAAACTCTTCAAATCCTCTCTTTCTCTCATCTTCAAACTCTTTCA
>DUOU01000236.1 GCA_012838685.1 Bacteroidota bacterium
AGAGTTGCATATGTACGACACATATTATCCCGACGGGGTAGATCTTACCGAAATGTTGCCCATATCCGATAAATATACAATTAACCCTGTATCCCTGGAAGTCGCATGGCCTATTTCAAGGAGATGGGACACAGGGGGGAGAGTTGTTTATAACCAGACATGGCAGAAATTTGTTGAGGGGAGCGTTGCTTCATATTATTTTTCTGCTGAAGCGATGATCAGGTATAATATTGTTAAAAGGGAATATTTTCGCCTTTACGCATCGGCCTTCTGCGGGCCGTTTGTGGCCACAAGAGTTGAACGTACCGATTATCCTTCGCGACAGACGGAAGCGACTTTTATTCCGGCGGAACTCTATCTCGGTTTTTCCGGCGGGAAAAGGATATTTGGCTTTTGTGAGATAGGCTTCGGTACCGGGGGCACATTGCGTGGAGGGGTAGGGTACCGGTTTAATAATGTCGCGCCATGAAAAAGCATATAGTTTATATTGTTATGTCACTTTTATCCGTGACTGGCTGCGTGGAGAGCGAGATCGACACGGAGGCTCTCCATTATAAAACAGGAGCAGCCGCGTTTACCGAAGTTGAAAATGCTCTGGACGCGATTTTTGTCCCATTAGACAAATCTTTGGCTATAGAGGCTTTCGCGGATTATCTGGAAAACAACAGACTGGCCGATGGTTCCAATCTCCTCGATGTTTGGCTCGATGGGGAGGATCTCTATTTTCCTGAAAACAGGGTCAGGAACAGCGGCGACAGGTGGTTTGTTTTGTCGGGTGCCGACACCCTCTATTCCATTGATACAGGCGGAAAGAGTCTGTTTACAACAGGGAGTTTATGGCGTTTTTTTGAAGATGGCATTAAAGACTGTCAAATAGTTGAGAACCTCGGGGAATCGGCTTTCGGTTATACCCTATCAGGGTACCTGGCCCGGATTGATCGGGAATATTATTATAACCGGCAACCTATAGATGCGGAGTTGAGGATATGCTTCAACGGGTCGGGGATCAGTACGGCCACCTTGGAATCGGATTTCAGTCTCTCAGGTTCATTAGAAATATACAACAACACCTACTATTCCTATTGGGGAAGCAACAAGGACGGTTACAGGGAGGTGAGGATGACCGCCAATTTCCCGGAATCAACCCCCCTGATCCATAAATATTACTCCAATACTTTTAGGATTTTTTCGGCGGGCAGATATACCATAAACATAGAAGACATCACTATGGAGAAGACCGATCAGGTCAATGTTTCAATAGTTTCTCTCTTTTCCCATACCCGTGAAGTAACGGTAACATTTAGGGGCGATACCGTTGTCTTCTGACTTTTTAATATGTCGTCTTGAAAGGAAGGAGCGAAAAAAACCAATGGATTTATCGGGTTCTTATAAAATATAAAGTTGTACTGGTAGAAGGCAGATCTAGCGGACCAGGTTTTGGTTCCAAGCCAATTGTCAGGATACTCTCATCTGATATGGAACAACTATGTTCCACGGCATTAATGAGTAGTTGGTGATAAATTTGGCCATCCGGCGATTTAGTAAAGTTAAAGGGATGTTCTCCCACATCAAATCCAAGATAGTCGTTTAAATCGCTCACTATTTTCAGGACGTTGTTTTTGTTGAATGAATATAAAATGTTGTAGCAGGAGTAATCTTCAACAATTGTCGGCGGACCGCCAATTACCTGTTCTGCCCTGATTTGCTTCCATGTTCCGGTAATATCGTCAAGGGCACCAATAACAGGCTCTATAGAACAATTATCTTTCTTCGCGCATCCTACAACAAAAATAGCCACGCAAAAAGAGATCACGAGCAAGAGGCTTGCCAGTGGTTTAAACTTTTTTGTTTTCATGTTCAAGGTCTTTATTGTTGATATCAACCGTTCAATAAAATCTCAAAAAAAGTTTTCCATTGTTATTCCAAAATCAGTTTGTTGGAATAAACCTCCCCGTTGTAACGGAGCAGCACCACATAATAACCAGGATGTAAATCCTGGATATTTACCCTGTTTTCCGGTCCGCTAAGTACAACCTGCTTCACATTTCTGGAGTATGAGTCCACAAAATCGACGCGATAAGAATCGATC